>RFJS01000118.1 GCA_003694825.1 Verrucomicrobiota bacterium
GGCACTCGGATGGATCACCCGGCTGATCGACCGCCTCGGCCTCGCCTGCATCGACGCCTACATCCGTTCGCGCGAGGTCATCATCGAACGGCAGAAACACGAACTGGTCGAGCTCGCCACTCCGGTCGTCGAGCTCTGGGAAGGCATTCTCGCCGCTCCCCTCATCGGCACCGTCGACAGCAATCGGGCACAAACCGTGATGGAGACGCTTCTTCAGCAGATCGTCGACTCCAGCGCTGCCGTCGCCATCCTCGACATCACCGGCGTCCCCACCGTCGACACGCTCGTGGCCCAGCACCTGATGAAGACCGTCGCCGCCACCCGGCTCATGGGAGCGGAGTGTATCATCAGCGGCATTCGGCCCGCTATCGCCCAATCCATCGTCCAGCTCGGCCTCGATCTCTCGGACATCCGCACCCGCGCCACGCTCGCCGACGCCCTTCGCCTCGCGATTCAAATGGTCGAAGCCACCGACGCTCCGGTCTCAGGCGACGGGAGCGCCCGCTAAACACCCTCTCCCGGGGGAACTGTATCCATGGAACGCATTCCGATCCTGAAAATCGGGCACAACCTCCTGGTCTCCATCCAGGTCGACATGCACGACCAGCTCGCGCTCAACCTGCAGGACGATCTCGCCAACGCGATCGCCCGGCATCATGCGCGCGGCGTCATCATCGATATCACCGCACTCGACATCGTCGATTCGTTCATCGGCCGAACCCTCGCCGCCATCGCCAAGGTCGCCCGGATCATGGACTGCCGGACGGTCATCGTCGGCATGCGCCCGGCGGTCGCCATCACCCTCGTCGAGCTCGGAATGACCCTCCCCGGCATCCAGACAGCCCTCGACCTCGAAAAGGGCATGCAACTGCTCGCCGCTCCCGCCGAACGGCACCGCGCCCCCAGACCCGCTGCCGATGAACGGCTCCACCGTCGCTGACCGTATCGCCATCGCTACCGAACCGGACATCGTCGCGGCCCGGTCCGCAGCCCGACGCCATGCCGAGATCCTTCGCTTCAGTGTCGTGGACACCACCCGCCTGATCACTGCCGTCAGCGAAATAGCCCGCAACACCCTCATCCATGGCGGCGGCGGCTCCATGACCATCGTCCCGGTTTCACGCCCGCCACATGCCGGCCTGAAGATCGTCTTTCGCGATGAAGGCCCCGGCATCGCCGACATCGCGCAGGCCATGCGCGACGGCTTCTCCACCGCCCGCAGCCTCGGCATGGGCCTCGGCGGCGCCCAGCGCCTCGTCAGCGAATTCGAGATCACCAGCACCCCTGGCCGCGGCACCACCGTCACCCTCATTCATTGGAAGCGCACCTGATGGCCCCTGCCCCCAATCCTCCGCTGCCGCCGGCTCCCGCCATCCCTATCGACGACCGCTCCGCCATCGCCGACGCCCGGCGCCTTGTCCGCCTCCACGCTGAACTCGCCGGGCTCGACCCCCACCGCACCGAAGAGGCCGCCATCGTCGTTTCCGAACTCGCCACAAACCTGCTTCGCCACGCGCAAGAGGGTCTGATCATCGTCCGTTCCCTCACCCCGCCCGTGGAACCTCGGGGGATCGCCATCATCGCCGTCGACGCCGGACCGGGCACCGATGCGCTCGACCACGCCTTCGAGGATGGGGTCAGTTCGTCCGGGACAGCGGGTGTCGGCCTCGGCGCCATTCGACGGCTCTCCGATACGTTGCTCTTTCATTCGTTTCCCGGGTTGGGCACCGCCCTCTATGCCGAGATTCACGCCTCCCCCGGCGGCGCCTCCCCCGGATCATTCGCCAGACATCTGGGCATCGCCCTCCGCCAATACCCCAATGCCGACCACTGCGGGGACGGTTACGCCGTCACCGGCACGCGGGATCACATGGTATTCGCACTCATCGACGGCCTCGGCCATGGCGCCGGAGCCGCCACCGCCACCCGAGTCATCGCCGACACCCTGCTCACGGCATCGCCGTCCGCCGACATCGGCAGCCTGCTCGCCGACGCCCACGCGGCCGCGCGGAGGACGCGGGGTGCCGCGATCGCCGTCGCCCGCTACCTCGCCGCTTCCGGCGAGATCGAGTTTTGCGGCACGGGAAATATCACCACCGCCATCGTTTCTCCCGGCGCCAAACCCAGGCACCTCGTCTCCACCGAAGGCACCATCGGGCACGCCTTTCACCGCACCCTTCCCATGCGGCTGCCTCTCGGTCCCGACCAACGCCTCCTGATGGCCTCGGACGGGATCAAATCCGGCTGGACCTCCGCCGACGGGGCCGCCGCGCACCACCTGCCGCCGCCCCTGCAAGCCGCCCGAATCCTCCTCCAGCACGGGCGCGCCACGGACGACGCCTCCGTTCTCATCTTTGCTCCCCCACCTCAATCCCCTGCCCCATGAATCCCACCGCAAACATCCTCTTCACCAACGATCACGAAGCGACCCGGCACGCCATCGCCGGCATCCTCCGCAATCAAGGCTTTCATATTTCCGAAGCGGCGACGGCTGCCGAGACGCTCGAGCAGCTCCGCCCCGACATCGACCTCATCCTCCTCGATGTGCAGCTGCCGGACCGTTCCGGCTTCGAACTCTGCCGCCAGATCAAGGCCATTCGCGAACACCGGCTCACCCCCGTGCTCTTTCTCAGCGCCGCCGCCCGGAGAAAAGACGACCAGATCACCGGCCTCGAAGCCGGCGCCCTCGGCTACCTGATCTGGCCGGTCGACACCCGGCTGCTCGTCGCCTACATTCGCGCCCTCGTCCACAACCATCGCCTGGAACGCGAACTCGGGCGGCTCCGGGATCTGCTTCCCATCTGTGCCGGCTGCCACCAAATCCGCGACGACGACGGCTACTGGCACGAAGTGGAAACCTACATTTCCGAACACACCGGCACCCGTTTTTCGCATGGCCTCTGCCCCGACTGTATCAAAAAATACTTTCCCGAACTGAACGAAGAAACCGATCCGGCCATGCCGGCCCCGGAAGAGCCTCCAGCGTGACGCTTTCGCCATGACCCTCCGTTCTCAGGCGTCCCGGCTGCCCCCACCCCTGATCTCCATCCGGATCGAGGCGGAGCGCGACATCGTGCTGGCCCGCCTCCGGGCCCGGCAGGTCGCCCAGGCCCTCGAGCGTCCCCATCAGGACCAGATCCGTCTCGCCACCATCACCTCCGAATTCGCCCGCAACATCCACCAATACACTCCGGGCGGCCGCATCGACTTTCATCTCGCTTCATGGGGGGGGAACCCCGCCCTGATCATTCGCGCCATCGACCGGGGCAAGGGCATTCCCAATGCCGACGCCATTCTTTCGGGGAACTACACCTCGACGACCGGCATGGGCGTCGGCCTCATCGGGGCCCGACGCATGCTCGACCACCTGGAAATCGCCTCTGCTCCCGAAGGCGGATCCATCGTCACCGGCGTGCGCCTCCTCGATCCCGATGCTGCACCGCCCTCAGCCGACGCCGTCCTCAGGCGCCTCGACAAACTCATCCGCGAGGCCGCCGAGGCCAACCCCATCAACGAGCTCCAGACCCAGAACCAGGAGCTCATTCAGGCCCTCGACGCCCTGCGCCAGCGCGAGCGCGAACTCGAGGCCGCCAACAAGCGCCTCACCGAGACCAACCAGGGCATCCTCACCCTGCACCGCGAACTCGAGGAAAAGGCCGCCAACCTCAAGCGGGCCGACGAGATGAAATCCCGTGTGCTCTCCCAGATGAGCCACGAATTTCGCACCCCGCTCAACGCCATCATCGCGCTCGCCGGCCTCCTGCTCGATCGCACCGACGGCGACCTCAACGCCGAGCAGGAAACCCAGCTCTCCCTCATCAAGCGCTCCGGCGAGGAACTCCTCGGCATGGTCAACGACCTGCTCGACCTCGCCAAGATCGAGGCCGGCAAGCTCACCGCCGACATCGCGCCGTGCGACCTCACCGCTCTGCTCGGCGCCATCCGCGGCGTCATGCGCCCCCTCGTCACCTCACCGGAGGTCGAGCTCATCGTCGCCGATCCGCCCCCCGAGCTTGGGCTCATCGAAACCGACGAAGGCAAACTCGCCCAGATCTTCCGCAACCTCCTCTCCAACGCCATCAAGTTCACCGAACGCGGCCATGTCCGGCTCGATGTCGCCCCCGATGGTCCCGACCACATCCGCTTCACCGTCAGCGACACGGGCATCGGCATCCCTCCCGAACACCTCGATCGCATCTTCGAGGAGTTCCAGCAGGTCACCAACCCGCTCCAGCGCAAACACAAGGGCACCGGCCTCGGCCTGCCCCTCTGCAAGAAACTCGCCGAACTGCTCGGCGGCTCCCTTTCGGTCGAAAGCACCCTCGGCCGGGGAACCACCTTCACGCTGCGCCTTCCCCGCCACGGGCCGGACGCCGCCGGTCCCGCGCGCGAGACGCGCGAAACCCAAACCGCTTCCGCCTCCGCCGAAACCGCCGCCCCGACGCCCGCCGAAAAACCCCGTCCGGCCATCCTCATCATCGAGGACAATGAGGCCGCGGTCGCCCTCTACCGGGCACAGTTGCGCGACTGCGGTTTCGACATCCTTCACGCCGCCGATCCCGCCGAGGCGTTGGCCATCCTCGAGAAGCAGCGTCCCGCCGCCATTATCGCCGACATCCTCTTCAGCAGCGAACCCGCCTGGGAATTCATCGCCAGACTCCGCAAAAATCCCGCCACCGCCGACATCCCGCTCTTTATCTGCAGCGTCCTCGACGAGCGCAAGAAGGGGCTCGACCTCGGTGCCGACGACTACTGCATCAAGCCCGTCCCGCGCGACTGGATACTGCGCAAGCTCGACAAACTCGGCCGCCCGTCGGCGACGGTCCTCGTCATCGACGACGACGAAACCGCCCGCTACATCGCGCGCCGCAACCTCGAGGACAGCGTCGCCGAAATCCTCGAAGCCCCCGATGGTCCCACCGGCATCGAGCTCGCCGCAAAGCATCGCCCCGACCTCATCATCCTCGACCTCAACATGCCCGGCATGAGCGGCTTCGAGGTCATCGAGACCCTTCGTCGCCGTCCCGAGATAAGGGACATCCCGACGATCATCTGCACGTCCGAAAAGCTCGACAGCGAAGCCCGGGAACGCCTGCAGCGGCAGGCTCTCTCCGTTCTCTCCAAGGAAGCGTGGTCCTCCGCCGACGTCGTCGCGCGCCTGCGCCGCTTTCTGGCAAAGCTGTCCGCATCTCCCGGCTCCCCGCCCGCTTCCGGGTCGAACTGACCCTTCGCTCATGATTCGTCCTGCCACCATCCTCGTCGCCAACGATCACGCCGCCTCGCGCTACACCGTCGTTCGCTACCTCCGGCACGCCGGCTATCAGGTCATCGAAGCCAGCGACGGCATCGAGGCCGTCGCCCGGGCCGCGGAGCTCCCCGATCTGATCATTCTCGACGTCAACATGCCGGGCAAAGACGGCTACGAGGTCTGCGACATCCTGCGCCAGGATCCGAAGACACGCGGCATCCCGGTCATCATGCTCACGGCGATCCACAAGGACGACACCAACCGCATCCGCGGTTTTGAACATGGAGCCGTCGCCTACCTGACCTGGCCCGTCGAACCCACCGTCCTCGCCGCCCAGACCGCCGCCGTGCTGGAGGCGCACAGCCACGAACAGCGGCTCTCCCGTTGGGTCACCCGCTGCACCCCTCTGGCCGGCGAGGCATTTTACCGCGCCGCCGTCACCTTTCTCGCCGAGGAACTCGGTGTCGATCTTGCCCTCATCGGCCGCGTGGAAGAGACGCCCCCGACCCGCGTGCGCGTCCTTGCCGCCCGGATCGCCGGCGAGCTGAAACCACCGTTCGAATACGCTCTCGCCGGCACCCCATGTGCCGACGTCGCCGAGAAGGGCTTCTGTCTGCATCCCGACGGCGCCTGCGAACGCTTCCCCGAGGATCATGCCCTCATCGACCTCGGGGCCCGCAGCTATGCCGGCATGCCCCTGCGCGATCGGGATGGCCGCCTCATCGGCATCATCGCTGTCGCCGCCCGCATGCCCATCACCCAGCCGACGATCGTCGAAGGGCTGCTGCGGCTCGTTGCCGACCGCGCC
>RFJS01000575.1 GCA_003694825.1 Verrucomicrobiota bacterium
AGGATCCCGCCCGCGCGAAGTCTTGCGCGCCACGAAAAACTCCGAGAACGGACGCCCCTGCACCTCGCTCTCCTCGAGGCCGGAAATCTCGGTGAAAGCTCGGTTGGCGAAGACGATGCGCGGTCCCGCCGCCGTGTCTGCATCGGTGACGACGACACCCTCTGCCGTATTGTGCAGGACTCGTTCGATAAAGCGGCTGTCGCGAGCGGCCTCCGTCGCTTCGACCGCCGTCATGACGACCTCACGCACCTGCCCGGCCTCATAGACGGGCTGAAACTGCGCGTGTATCTTCAACCCGAACTCCGCCAGATCCAGATCCGCGACATGGCCTTCGCCACCCCATGCCTGCTGAAATCTCAACTCGAGGCTGCGGGCCGTCGCGCCCTCGAAAAGCGCGGCCGGGGGCTTTCCCTCGAGTTCGTCCGGGAAGAAGCCAAGTCGGCGCAACAGCTGCCCCCGGCACCATCGCAGAATAAACGCATCTCCCTCGCGGCCGATGCGCCAGATGAGTCCGCCGCTGCGCTCAGCCGCGGCTCCGGCCCCGTCCGCCCCCTCGCGGGCAGCACTCAGATCGGCCTCGATCAGCTCGA
Organism: Verrucomicrobiota bacterium; assembly: GCA_003694825.1. Taxonomy (GTDB): domain Bacteria; phylum Verrucomicrobiota; class Verrucomicrobiia; order Opitutales; family Opitutaceae; genus J108. The sequence goes on from RFJS01000575.1 coordinate 591, forward strand.
TAAAACGCTGAAACTGCGGCGCATCCGGGATGTTGCCGTCAAAAGCCTGCCGAATGCGGGCCGCGAGTTGCGGATCCTGTGTCAACGATTCGGGAAGCTCAGGCATGGCACCATAACGCGTGGCAACCGGCGGGTATCCAGGCAGCTGTGAGATTGCATTGGGAGTGTTTCAGTCAGGCACCCCGGTGAATCGTCCACGCGTCCGGTGTCTGTAGCGGGTTTTGCTTCAAGGAAACCTCATGGCGGGTTTTCCGCACCGTGAAGTAAAACTCGCGTAAAAACCCGGCCGCCTCACAGCGCCACCCAGGCCAACCCCAGCCGCACCCACCACGGAATCGCCACGAGAGCGACCAGGGTCGTCGCCAGGATGACCTGCGCGGCAATCAGCGGCTGGCCGCCAAAGTGGCGCGACAACACCAGCGACATCATCCCCGCCGGCATCGCCGCCTGCACGATCATGATCTGGCGCAGCTCCACCGGCAGCGGAAGAAACTTCGCCGCCACGAGGAAGACAACCGGCACGCAGGCCAGGCGCAGAAGCAGCGACACACCGACCACCCTGCCGGCCACCAGCCGGCGCGGCTCAGCGACGAACTCGTGCAGCGCTCCGCCCGAAGCCAGCAGCCCGACCGGCACCGCACAGGCGCCCAGTGCTTTCATCGCGGCGAGCACCGGGCCGGGCACCAGGTGTTCGCCGCCGGTGAAGTTGAGCGTCACCGCCAGCACGATCGCGACCAGCGGCGCGTTGATCAGCCGCCGCCATCCATCGCGCCAACTCCCGCCCGCCACGACAATCGAGCCCACCGTCCAGATCGCCAGCTCGCACCCGATGTTGTGCACGAAGAGCACGCTGAGCGTCTCTCCGCCGAAAAGCTCCCGCACGATCGGAATGGGGATGAAACCATAGTTGTAGGTGCCGACCGCAAAGGCGAAAGTCCGCAGTCCGTGCCCGCGGCTCATCCCCAGCCAACGCCCGCCGAAATAGCCCGCCGCGAATCCGAAGGCCATCGTCGCGTATCCAACCAGCGGTGGCAGCAGGACATTCGCCGGATCCAGCAGCGCCTTCCGCCCGAGCATCGACTCGAAAATGAGGCACGGGAAGAGGATGTTGACCGTGATCCGGACGAGGTCGGTCTCGCCCTCCGCCCCCATCCACCCGGCCCGGCGCGCCAGCACCCCCACCCCGATGATGGCGAACACCGGCGCCACCAGCGCCAGCAGGCTCGCGTAGCTCGTGCTCATGCCCGCTCCGCTCCCGATGACCGTGTCTTCGGGCTGTAGTGACGCTCGAGCCAACGGCTCAGCCCGTCGAGCCCCGGAAAGAGAACGCGCTCGGTGATGTTGGCCTGGTCGAGTTTGTCGCGAATCTCCCACTTCAACTCCGCGGGGATGATGATCCGCCGCGACAGATCGGGATGCGAGCCAAGCCACTCATCGAGCACCGCTGTCGGATCCGACGCCACCGAGAAAAAAGCAAACTGGTTCACAATGCGGTCGTCGATCGACGGCGGCTCGAAAAACAGGACGATATTCTCCGGCGAAAGCGCGCCAAACTCCTCCAGCGTGGGCACAACCTCCGAAATCATCTCGACAGTGAAGACATTGGCCCCCTCCCGTTCGAGCCGATCCCGCAGGGCCCCCGGCAGCAAACGGTGCGCCTCCACGTAGTTTGCCACCCAGACGACCGCGTCCGTGTCGAATCGCTCGATGTTCGCCGTCGCGAAATGCAGCGCGACAAATGGCGAATACGTCCAGTCCATGAGCCGCGCCGGCAGGCCGTGGTGTTTGGCCAGCGCCAGCCAGTGCCAGAGCGAATCGCGCTCGACCATGCTGCGGTGGGCATACTTGCGGAAGTTGCGCAAAAGGTGCCCCTCGAGCTTCGCGAAATCGCCCCCCATGCGGATAAGCGTCGTCTCGAGCCGGTAATCGATGGCCGACAGCCCCCGATAGGCGCAGCGCGAACGATACCGGCCGATCGCCGGATCCCACGCATCGGCAAACAGCGCATCCTGCAGTTCGTTCCAGTTCGTCACCCGCACTTCGTGCATGCCGGTGATCCTGCCTCCACCCCGCCGCTGCAAACAATGCAAATGCCCCGCACTGGGCCAATCATTCACACGCTCTCCGCAAGCGGCTCCCGGTTTTGCGCAGCCCATGGCTTCCGCCTTGCTATGCGCCCCCCCGTCACGAGCCTTTCGAAGCGACAATCGCCTCTCCGAGACAACCAACGAACCACGCCTTTCTGCTCATGCAACCCGCGCCATCCACCAGTGCCTCCTCCGACCCGAGGCTCATCGAATACATCAATCTCAAGCTCGCCGCCATGGGGCTGCCCATCTTCGGCCGCGAGGACGAGTTTGCCTACCTCGCCCTGAGCCGATCCCTGCTCGCGAACTACCAGGAAAAAGCCCGTCTCTTGCGCGGGCACCTCTGCCCGGCCGACCGCGCCATCGACGCCTTCCTGCGCGACTACCTCGGCGAAGACACCCCGCAGCTCCCGGCTCTGGTGCCGACCGACACGTTCACGCTCGACCAGCCCGGTCTCGCCCGCGTCCTCTCCCTCCCCCCGGATCAGGACAAGCTCGAAGGCGCCGGCCTCACCTCCTACCGCGTCTACCAGGGGGTCCTGCACAATCCGGAAAAGGACCGGCGCACCACCCAGGGTGTCTTTCACGTCACCGAACAGGGACTGCCCGTTCCCGCCGACAAAAAGGCCGTGCCGCGCCGGACCTTCGCCGCCCTGCTTCGCGCGGCCCTCAATCCCCCGAAAGACCTCCTGCGCCTCCCCTTCACCGCCTCCAGCCCACAGCAGGCCCACACCTGGGTCTCCCTTCTGCTGCGTCCCATCGTGCTCCCCGCCGTCCCGGGCCTTCACGGCGAAAAGTCCCTTGAGATCCGCTTCTTCGCGCCGGGAGGCCTCGTCGCCAACCTCGACTTCGTCGAATCCATCTTCGGCAACGCCGGCGACCCCTTCCTCCCGGAAAACGACGCCCGCCTCGACACCGAACACTGGTCCGGCCAGACCGGCTGCGTCATCCTCGCCCCCCACCTCATCCATCTGCGCAAGAAAGACCTCGGTCTCCCGCACATCTCCGAAGCCACCGAGCGCCAGAAACGCGACGGCATGTGCTGGGAACACGAAGACGAGAAATACAATGATGGCGGCGCCTTCAAAATCACCTGTCGGGACAAGCGCGGCATCATCGTCACCCTCATCGCCGACACCTACTTCGGCTACTGCAAAAAGGAGGTGAAGACCCAGATCAGCTACGCCGCCAACCTCTTCGGCCAGGCGGAGGAAGAACACGCCGGCGGCGCCATCGCCTTCCCGACCTACGACCTCGGCGAAGACTTCCAGCTCAGCACATTCTATCCCGTCGTCGACCACACCTTCGAGGAGCTCATCCAGCGCCACGGCAGCCGCCTCGACCTCCAGCCCGAGGGCTATGCGATCGACAAGAACTTCCCCGACATCCGCTACGTCCCCGAGGATGCCCGCTTCTCCCTCCACGATCAGAGCATCGAGTGGACGGCCGGAAACGGGGAACCGCGCCGCATCCGCCTCCAGCCCGGCTACACCTACGTGCTTCCCTCCGGCTACAAGGTCGAGATGATCAAGCCCCCCACCACCCTGCGCTGGCGGCTGATCGGCACCACCGCGGAAGGCACATTCTGCCACAAACCCTGCACCGTCTCCGGCGGCGGCAAATCCGAAATCTCCAAGTCCATCGCCGACGCCATGATCGCCGGCCCCGTCTTTGTGGCCGACTTCCAAAAGGACTTCGACAAGGTCGACGCCATCCTCAACCACGACTACAGCCAGCGTTTCCGCGACCCCAGCCGCAATCGCCCCGACAGCCGCCCCATCCTCAGCCCGCAACGCTCCCTCGGGTCGGTCATCAAACTCCTGACCCCGAGCCCTGAATACACCGACGAATACAACGCCTGGCTGCGCGCCATCCCCGAATACATCCGCGACCTCGTCTTCATCGTCAAACGCCTCTACAAGCCCGACTGGGAAGACAACTGGCGCCAGCGCTTCTCCGCCGACCTCATCGACGGCCACCCGGGCAACGAACTCAAATACCGCGGCCAGAAACTCCTCACCCGCTACCTTCGCGTCGGCTTCGCCGAAGATGGTGCCTGGCGCATCTTCAGCCTCAGGCGCGACTTCATGCCGGCCCGAAAGGTCCAGACCGAAGACGACATCTCCGCCTCGACCGTCGTCCCCGCCAGCGCCGTCGAAGGCCTCAGCCCGCACATCGACCGCTACGCCTGGAAGTTCCTCATCAACTGCGAATCCCGCCTCTTCCAGCGGCCCGACGATGCCATTCACCGCGGCTACGACGCCAAGACCGAGAGCGACTTCAGCCGACCGGGCAACTTCTTCTCCAACTACCATCCCGTCACCCGCGAGGAAGCGCGCGCAATCGTCGAGGAATCCATCGCCTTCGACAAGTTCACCGAGCCCATGCAGCGCACCATCCGCAAGTTCCTCGAAGAAGCTCGCCCGGACTACGTCGTCTCCACCGCCCACCCGCGCATCGTCGACGGCAAACCCACGAAAAACCCGCGCTACCTGCAGCTCCGTCCCGACCTCGAAGACCCGCGGCCGAAATACCTCGCCGAACTCGGCACCCGGCTCTACCGCCGCATCCCCGAAGACCGCGGCGTCCCCATGCCCGTCAACGAAGTCCTGCCCGGACGCCGCAACAATCCGCCCAACGAGGGCATCCGGCCGCTCTGCGTCTACGGCCCCATCCACTACCAGGATCTGCCGGAATTCTTCATGGACGCCATCGCCAGCCTCACCGGCAAATCGCCCTCCACCACCGGCGCCGGTTCCGAGGGCGCGCTCACCAAGGGCCCCTTCAACGCCCTTCCGCCCATCATCGACCTCAACAACGCCCTCGTCGCCTTCCTGCTCACCGGCTACCCGGCCTTCTCCAGCGCCGCCGGCTGGGTGGGCCCGAAATACCGCGTCGACCACGATATCAGCCTGCTCATCCCCGAAATCTGGTCCCGCATGACCCCGGCCGAGCGCGACCCGCAACACCTCATCCGCGAGGGCTACCTCGAGCGCTGCGAAGACTTCGAGCACAACGGCCGCACCATCGCCGCCAGCCGCCTCGGCTGGCGCATCACCGACCGCTTCGCCCGCATCTACCTCGGCCGCATCTTCAGCAATCCGGACAAAGTTCTCCCCGAAGAGATGCTTCGCCCGGAAAAGCAGGACCTCGAGATCTTCGTCGACGGCATCGACAACATCGTCACCACCCAGCAGCGCGTCGCCCGTCTCTACTTCGAAGACGGCTCCGTCGAGATGGCCTGTCCACCGCTGCGCGCCCTCCTGCACATCATGGCCGAGGGCCATTACGAAGGCAAAGACGCCAACCATCCCGACATCCGGGCCCTCTTCACCCGCGAGGCTCTCCTCGCCTCCGATTGGTACAAAGAGCGCCTTGCCTCGCGCCATCGTTACGAAATCGGGCTCCTCGAATCGCAACTGCGCAGCCTCGAGGCCTTCCTTGAAAATCCCGTCTACACCGCGGAAACCGACCGGCTCGGCATCCGCGATCGCATCGCCCGCACCCGCGAAGCCCTCGAAAAGGCCCGCCAGCGATCACCCGAAGCCCTCACCGGCACCCTCGGCCGCGATCCAGCCCTCGACTGAACATAACGCGGCGGCCCGACAGCCGCTCTCCACACCTTCCCGGCGGGGCGGGGCAGCCGCCCGTCCCGCCGAACCTCCGCAAAACCTGCAATCCCGCTATTGACAAGGGCTCGCCCCGTATGGCTAATCCCTGACCTTTTTCCACACGACTTTCCGCAAATGAGCGAAGAAACACTACAGCAGCAGAAGGGACGCAGCCTCAATCCGCTGGAGATGGGCATCAATCACACCCACATCTTCCAGCGCTTCGTGACCGAAACCGGCAAGATCCTCCCGCGCAAGGTCACCGGCCTCACCGCCAAACACCAGCGGCACATCGCCCGCGAAATCAAGCGCGCCCGCAATCTGCTCCTCATGAAGTAAAAGGACCGCGTGCACACGCACCCGGTGATCTGCCGTCCACGACGGCCGGATTGACATGCAACCAGAGGTCCGCCGACCCGTGGCCAAAATCTACAGCGGGTCCGATGCGGACCTCGCGTTTTTGTCGGAAGTCCTCCGCCAGGGGGGGCTCGTGGCCGTGCCCACGGAAACCGTCTACGGCCTCGCCGCCAACGCCCTCGACGCCGAAGCCTGCCGAAAGATATTCGAAGTCAAGGGGCGGCCGGCTCACGACCCGTTCATCGTTCACGTCAGCGACCTCGCCGCCGCCCGCGCCATCGCCCGCCTCAACCCCCTCGCCGAGCGCCTCGCCGAACAATTCTGGCCCGGACCGCTCACCCTCGTCCTCCCCAAAGCTCCCGCCATCCCCGACATCGTCACCTCCGGCCGGCCCACCGTCGCCGTGCGCGTCCCCGGACACCCGCTCTTCCGCCGGCTCCTCGCCACCTGTGCGCTGCCCCTCGCCGCCCCCAGTGCCAACCCCTTCGGCTACGTCAGCCCCACCACCGCCGCCCACGTCCTCGAGGGGCTGGGTGAGCGCATCGGGCACATCCTCGACGGCGGCCCCGCCACCATCGGCGTCGAATCCACCATCATCGACGTCCGCGACGAATCCGCTCCCGTCATCCTTCGGCCCGGCGGCATCTCCCGGGAAAACCTCGAACTCGCCACCGACCTGCCCTTTCGGATCTACCGACGCGGCAACGCCGCCGCCAGCCCCTCAGCCCCCTCCGCTGCACCAGAGGGCGAACTCGCGCCGGGAATGCTCGACAAGCACTACAGCCCCCGGACCCGCCTCCACCTTGCCGAAGCGCCCTTCCCCTCCCCCGCCGACCTTCCACCCGCCGAGCGCGCCGCCCGGGTCTAT
>RFJS01000119.1 GCA_003694825.1 Verrucomicrobiota bacterium
CGTCTACGTCGAGGCCCGCGCGAAGATCGCCAACTCCGTGCTCGCTTCCGACGTCTGGATGCTCAGCCCCGACGACACCCAGGAAATCGATATCATCGAGGCCTACGGCGCCAGTTGGTCGGACGGTCAGCAAAAAGACCAGACATGGTTCGCCGAGCGCATTCACATCAGCCATCACGTCTTCATCCGCGAGCCCTTCCAGGACTACCAGCCGAAGGACCCGGGCTCCTGGTATCACGACGGCCAGGGCACCCTCTGGCGCGAAGACTTTCACCGCGTCGGCGTCTACTGGCGCGACCCCTGGCACCTCGAATACTACGTCGATGGCAAGCTCGTCCGCACCGTATCCGGAAAGGACATCATCGACCCGCACGACTTCACCGGCGGCACCGGCCTGAACAAAGCCATGGACATCATCATCAACATGGAAGACCAGACATGGCGGTCCGACCAGGGCCTCACCCCTACCGACGAGGAACTCGCCAACAAGGAGGACCACACCTTCAAGGTCGACTGGATCCGCGTCTACAAGCCCGTGAAAAAATAATCCCGTCGCCCGCCACAGGCTTCGGTCTCTTTCGGCACGCTCCCGGCCGCCGCCGGATGCACCCCTCTCGATTTGAGCGCATCGACCGTCGATGCGCTCAAATTTCGAAGACCTTGATCGCCAGCCCCGAGAGCGCGATCGCCACCCCGGCCAACACCTCCGCGTGGTGGGCCGACAGTTTTCCCGGCAACACCCGCAGCCCATAGTAGCCCAGGGTCACGACCGCCAGCATCGCCCCCAGCGTCGCCGCCGAAAACACTGCGGCGACAAACAGCGCCGCCCACCACCCCGTCTCCAGCCCGGGCACGATCAGCAGCGGAACGAGCGGCTCGCACGGTCCGAGAACGAACACGATAAACAGCCCCCAGCGCCCCGTCGACCAGCCCGCCAGCGCATCCCCATCCGCGTGGGAATGCCCATGTGGCCGCTTGCGCCGCGCCCAGCTCCACGCCGCGTAGGTGCACCCGAAAACGATCAACGCCCACGCCGCCAGCTCGCCCCGCACAGAATCCAGCCACGACAGATCTTCCATCGCCGCGCCGGCGACAATCCCGGCAAACGCGATCACCAGTGAGGCCGCCACATGGCCCACGCCACACACCGCCGTCAATCCCAGCGTCCGCCGCAGCGACCACCGCCGTGCCCGCCCGATGGCGACAAAGGGAAGCGTGTGATCCACGCCGATCACCGTATGCACCAGTCCCACACTCGCGGCCGTCCCCGCAAGAAAGAGCACGCTCGTCTCACTCATCGTCGCTTCGTATCCTATTTTCCGTGCTGCCGAGGGCGGCACGATACACGTCTTGCACACTCGCGCCTCGCTCCGCGGCGAGGCGCCGACAATCCGCATACTCCGGCATGATGCGCCGACGTCCGTCGGGCAGGGTCACCTGCTTCGCCGCCACCTCGCCGAAGGGCGTCGTCAACACGACCGTCTCCCGCGGCAGCTTCAGGCGCCTCACCGGTGACATCCGCACGCCGATCGTCGTCGTGTGCTCCAGCAGAAACCTCGCCAGGGCATTCACCCGCGCCGTCTCCGCGAGCACCTCCACCACCTGGCCCGGACGGCCCTTCTTCATGATCGCCGGCAGGATCACGACATCGCGCGCCCCCGCCCCGAGGGCCGCCTCGACAAAGTCCGCACCCAGCAGCTCCCCCGAAAGGTCGTCGATATTGCAGCGGATCACCACCATCTCGTCCGCCTCCAGCCCCTCGGGCACCTCCCCGGCTGCGCCGACCACCTCCCCGAGCCGCAACCGCAGGACATTCGGCCGCTTCGCTGGATTTCGTCCGCCGCCCCCCAACGCCGACGCCCGTGTGACCAGCGCCGGCACCTCGAAGCTCACCTTCAACTCGTCCAGAATCAACGCCCCCGTCGGCGTCGTCCACTCACCGGAAAGGGCGCCGGGCTCGGTCGGCATGCCCTGCAGCAGGCGTTCGGTCGCCGGCGCCGGCACCGGCAGGATTCCGTGCGCCGTCTCCACCGTCCCGTGTCCGACACAGACCGGCGTGCAGAACGCTGCCCCGACATCCAGGCGCTCAATACAAAGCGCCGCCGCCACGATATCGATGATCGAGTCCACGGCCCCCACCTCATGGAAATGCACCTCCTCGATCGGTATCCCGTGCGCCGCCGCCTCCACCTCGCCCAACCGCTGAAACATCCGCAACGCCCGCGCCTTCACCGCCGGCTCGAGAGCGGCCGCCTCGATCATCTTGCGAATCGTCGAGAGCGGCCGATGCGCATGGTGATGATGGGCGTGCCCCCCCGCGCCGCCGGCCGCCGGCAGGTGCACCGCGGAAACCGCCTCCGCCGGGCGCAACCCCTCCCGCACCTCGAACCGCCGGCATTGTATCGACGCTCTCGCCACATCGGAAAATTCACAACTCACTCCGGACAGCCCCAGAACCGCCGGCAAAGCGGCCACCTCGGCCTCGCAGCCGGCAAGAGCCGCCGCCGCCGCGACAAACATGTCGCCGCTGATTCCGCTCACGGGTTCAATCAAAAGCGCACGCATGGCCCGTTACTGTCTCCGCTCGATCTGCCGCAGGATGCGCAGCGCCGCCATCGCGGCGCCGCACCCATTGTCGATATTCATCACGGTGATACCCGAGGCACAGCTCGACAACATCCCGTGCAGGGCCGCGTGGCCGCCTTTCGCCACCCCGTAGCCCACACTCGTGGGCACGGCGATAATCGGCTGCGCCATCAGCCCGCCCAGCACCGAGGGGAGCGCGCCTTCAAACCCCGCGCAACAAACCAGCACCCGGCACGCCGCTATCGCCTCCTGGTGCGCCAGCAGCCGGTGCACCCCCGCCACCCCGCAATCGCCAAACTCCCGGCCCCGGCAGCCGAGAAAGCGCAGCGTCACCAGCACTTCACGCGCCACCGGCGCATCGGAGCTGCCCGCATACACCACGCCCACTTCGCCCGCCACCGCCTCCGGCTCCCGCCGCAGACACAACAGCGTCCGCGACACCGGATCATACTCACCCTCCAGACCGGAAACCTGCTCCGCCGAACACCGCGTCACCAGCAGGTTCGCTCCCCTCTCCCGATACTGCTCCACGATCACCCTGAGCTGGGCAGCCGACTTGCCCTCGCCATAGACCACCTCGGGCATCCCGATCCGCTCGCTGCGCGAAAAATCCAGATCGATATCCTTCATGAGCCTCTTCCTTCGCCTGCCGGGCCGATGCCGATCGCCCGGTTCAGTTTTCCCGACACAAACCCCTCCCGGTCGAGCTCGACCGCCGCAAATCCGAAACTCGGAAACACCGTCTCGACCTCCACCCACATCCTCTCCAAATCAGCCACCCGATCCGCAGGCACCTCGATGCGGGCCCGCTCGCCCAGGTGCCGCACCCGGCACACCTCGAACCCCCGCGCCCAAAGCCAGCCTTCCGCCGCCTCGATCTGCGCCAGTTTCTCCCGCGTCACCGGCTGGCCATAGGGAATGCGCGAACTCAGGCACGGACTCGCCGGCTTGTCCCAGACCCGCAGGCCATGGCGCCGCGCCAGCGCCCGGATCGTCGCCTTGCCGATCCCGCTCTCCAGCAGCGGATGCCGCACCGCGGCATTGGCCGCCGCCCGCAAACCCGGTCGATAATCGCCCTGATCGTCGAGGTTGGCCCCACTGCAGATCCACACCGCCTCCCGCGACTCGCCCAGCGCCTCCACCAGCGTCTCATACAGCGTCGTCTTGCAGAAAAAACAGCGATCGACCGGATTCGCCGCGTAGGCCGGATCGTCCACCTCTCCTGTCTGCAACTCCCGCAGCGGGATATCGTGCTCGCGGCAAAAGGCGCGGGCCAGCTCCAGATCCCGTCGCTTCAGGCTCGGCGAGTCCGCCGTCCAGGCCGTCGCCCGCTCCCGCCCGAGGCAGCGCCGCGCCCAGAATGCCACCAGCGCCGAATCCACCCCGCCCGAAAACGCCACCGCAGCGGCCGGACAGGCGGCAAACCACGCGTCCAGCCGGGCTTCGGCTTCATCGGGGTCCATGATGGGGAGCGACATCGCCCGACAACCTCGCCACAAACCCCGCCGAAAACAACTCGAATTCGCTCACTCGCCGCGCGCCCCCCGGCCACCCCGGCCGGGCCGCCGAACCGGTGCCGCGCCTCCCGCCGCCACCTTCGCCCCATCTCGCTTCGGCGCCGTCCGGCCTACAGCCCGCGCATGAAATCAAAGGTCAGGTCGTCCGCCCCGGGCAGCATTTCGTGCCCGAAGTCCGGATACCTCACCATCCGCTTCGGCGCAGTAATCTTGTTGTAGGCGGCAAACTGCGTCGACGGCGGACAGATCCGGTCCATCAACGCCGTGAACAACAGCACCTCCGCCCGGATCCGCGGCGCCAGATGCTGGCAGTCGATATAGCCCAGCTTCGTGAAAACCGCCTCCTCCCGCTCGTGCCGGGGATCGAACTGCCGGAAGAAATACTTCAGCTCCTCGTAGGCCGCTTCCGCCAGGTCCATCTCCCACACCCGCTGATAATCGCACAAAAAGGGATAGACCGGCGCCGCCCGCCGGATCTGCGGCGCCAGAGCCGCGCACGCCAGCGTCAGCGCTCCACCCTGCGAACCGCCCGTCGCTCCCATCCGCTCCGGATCCACCTCCTCGAAACCCGCCACCACCCGGGCCAGCTGCGCCGTATCCAGAAAAATCTGCCGATACATCAGCCGCCGCGGGTCCGGATCGTCCAGCCCGCGGATGATGTGTCCCCGCAGCGTCGTCCCCCGCACGCCCCCGGGATCCTCCGAACGGCCGCCCTGACCGCGGCAGTCCATCGCCGCCACACAAAAGCCCTCGCCGGCCCACCCCAGCTTCCACTGCCAGTCGCCACTGTTCACCGAATAGCCGTGAAACTGCAGCACCGCCGGACACCGCCCCTCCCGCCGCCTCGGACGCACATACTTCGCATAAATCCGCGCGCCACCCACCCCCGTAAACCACAGATCGAAACACTCCGCGTGCTCCGCCCGGATGCTCGTATTGGGCACCAGCTCCACCTGCGGATCCGTCGCCTCCAGCTCCCGCAGAGCCTCCTCCCAAAAAGCATCGAAATCATCCGGACGCGGATTGCGCCCCCGATAAGTCTCCAGTTCAGACAGCGGCAGATCGAAAACAGCCATGGCGACCGCTCACATTGGCGGCGCCGCCCCCACGCCGCACGCCGAAACCGCCCGCACACGTATGAGTGCCTCCATCCGCCGTGTGCCCGCCCCCCAGCCGCACGCTCTAAACTTGGCCGGCCGCTCTCCCCCTGCCACCATCCTCCGCCGTGAAGAAAGCCGCCACCGCTCCGCTCCACCTCATCCCGCCCCCGAAACGCCTCCGCTCCACCGGCGCCCGCTTCGCCCTCCCGGCACTCCGCGAAATCCTCGTCCCTGCCGACCTCGGCGCGCCCGGGCTCGACACCGCGCGCCAGCTCGCCACCGAAATCGGCCTCGCCACCGGCCACGAACCCCTCGCCACCGTCCACCGCATCAGCACGTCGGATACACCCGCCATCGTCCTCGGCCTCGCCCGGCTCCCCTCCCCCGAACACTACCGCCTGCGCATCTCCCCTCGCGGCATCGACCTGCGCGGCGGCGGCGCTCCGGGGCTCTTCTACGCCGCCCAGACCCTCATCCAGATCGTCCGCCAGGCTGACCGCCGCCACACCATCCCCACCCTCACCATCGACGACGGTCCCGACTACCCGTCGCGCGGCCTCTACCACGACATCTCCCGCGGCAAAGTCCCCACCCGGGCCACCCTCCTCGCCCTCATCGAAAAACTCGCCCACTACAAAATCAATCACCTCCAGCTCTACATCGAGCACACCTACGCCTTCGCCCGCCATCCCGACATCTGGGCCGGCGCCGATCCCCTCACCGCCGACGACATCCGCGCCCTCGACGAACACGCCGCGCGCCACCACATCGACCTCGTTCCCTCCCTGAGCTGCTTCGGCCACTTCTACACCGCCCTCGTCAGCCCCCGCAAACAACACCTCAACGAACTCCCCATCGACGCCGCCCGCCTCCCCTTCTCCTGGTGGGACCGCATGGGCCACTACACCCTCGACTGCTGCAACCCCGAATCCCTCCGCCTCGTCCGCGAACTCATCCTCGAGCTCCGCCCCCTCTTCCGCTCCCGCTACTTCAACATCTGCTGCGACGAAACCTTCGACCTCGGCAAGGGCCGCAACGCCGCCCACGCCGCCCGCCACGGCACCGGCCGCCTCTACCTCGACTTCCTCAACAAACTCATCCGCATCGTCCATGAAGCCGACGCCACCCCCATGTTCTGGGGCGACATCGTCGGCAACCACCCCGAACTCGTCTCCCGCGTCCGGCGCCCCGCCATCGCCCTCGACTGGGACTACTCCGCCGACCTCCGCGACACCAAAGCCCGCCTCTTCAAAAAAGCGAAACTCCCCTTCCACATCTGCCCCGGCGTCTCCGGCTGGGACCGCTGGATCAACGGCCTCGACACCGCCACCGAAAACATCCTCCGCTTCGCCCGCCACGGCCGCCGCCATCGCGCCGCCGGCCTCCTCAACACCGACTGGGGCGACCGCGGCCACATCAACTGCCTCGGCAACAGCTTCCACGGCTTCCTCCTCGGCGCCGCCGCCGCGTGGAACACCAACGGCACCGCCGCCGACGCCTTCGACGCCGCCTTCGCCCGCCTCGAACTCGGCGACCGCACCGGCCGCGCCACCGCCCTCATGCGGGATGCCGCCCGCCAGGCCCTCGTCTCCTGGCGCGAATTCACCTTCTGGCTCGACCCCACCCCCCATCACCCAACCGACTCCTGGGACCCCGCCACCGGCCTCCCCGCCGCCCTCCTCGACATCAACCCACGCCGCGCCTTCGCCGCCGCCGACCGCCTCGAGCGCATCCGCGATCGCTTCGCCCGCCTCGTCCCCCCCGGCGCCGCCGCCGACCCCCTCGCCCGCGAAGAATTCCTCTTCGGCTGCCACGCCCAGGCCGTCAGCAACCGCCTCGGCGCCTGGCTCGTCTGCCTCGCCCGAAACAAACCCGCCCCGAAAAACGCCCCACCCGCCACCGCCGTCGCCGACGACCTCCGCCGCCTCGAAGCCGACTTCTCCCCCATCTGGCACGCCCGCAACCGCCCCTCCGAATACTGGCGCATCAAAACCACCCTCCTCGAACTCGCCCGCCGCCTCGACTTCGCCGCCCTCCACCACAC
>RFJS01000576.1 GCA_003694825.1 Verrucomicrobiota bacterium
AGCGATGCCTGCTGAACCCCCATTTTACTGTGCTCCTGCTGTTGTTCGATATTGATGGCACCCTGACCGATACCGAGGCCGACGACGCCCGGCTCTTTCGGCAGGCCCTGTGCGATGTTGTCGAGGGGGGCGAGCCGGAGGTCGGTCCCCGGGAGAGCTATGCCGAGGCAACCAACGCGGCTATGGTGCGGACGATCCTCGGGCAGTTGCTCGGACGGCCGGCCCGGGAGATCGAGGTCATGGCGGTGCATGGTCGTTATGTCGAGCTGTGGTCGAAAGCGGTCGAGTCGGGCGAGATCGTCATCCGGCCGGTCCCGGGCGCTCCGGAGATCCTCGCGGCGGCCCGCCGCCGGGAGGATGTGGTCACGGCGGTCTACTCGGGAAGCTGGCTGCAGGATGCGGGGATCAAGCTCGCCATAGGCGGCTTCGACCTCGACGAGCTGGCCGTGGCGACCTGCGACGACTCCGAGCGACTGTCAGGAATCATGAATACGGCGGGCATCTATGCGCAGGCCGCGGCGGGGGTGCCCGGGTTTTCCGATACCGTCGTGGTTGGGGACGGCGTCTGGGATGCGAAGGCGGCTCGTGCGATCGGTGCCGGGATGGTGGGCCGGGCGGAGGATCCGGAGCGGGCCGCGGCGCTTCGCAGGGCCGGCGCTGCCGCCGTGGTCGGCGATTTCAACGATATCGAGGGATTCTGGAATGCGGTCGAGACGGCCCGCCGCGCGCCGCGTTCCCAGGCAGGCAATTGACGGCGGCATGGATGGCAGGCACGAACCGGTTGAGGACGAATGGGTTGGCTGGATGATGGCAGGCGTTTCCAAACGATCGATCCGGGACGGCGGATGCCCTGAGTGATGAGCCCGGTCCACACCATGTCGATGTTTCGCTGGCTGAAGCCGCTGGGGCGGCGGCTGGTGGGCACGCTCGTGCAGGTCGAGACCTCCGAGCCTGTCGTGGCGCTGACCTTCGACGACGGGCCGCATCCGGTCTATACGCCGAGGATTCTCGATCTGCTGGCGGAGCACGATGCGCGGGCGACGTTTTTCATGATCGGGCGCCACGCGGCGAGGCATCGCGATCTGGTGGCACGGGTTGCCGCCGAAGGCCACGCCATCGGCAATCATACGTTCAATCATGTGCCCATGCCGCAGACGCCGCGCCGCCGGCGGTTGCGCGAGCTGTGGGCGGCACGCCGGGCGATCGCCCCGCACGGGGCGCGGTTGTTTCGTCCGCCCTTCGGGGGACAGACCTACGGGTCGCGCCTCGACCTGCTGCTCTTCGGCTACGAGGTCGTGTGCTGGAACGGACAGGTGGATGACTGGGTGGCGCAGTCGCCGCAGGCCTTGGCGCAGCGTCTGAACGATCAGCTGCACCCGGGGTTTATCGTGCTGCTGCACGATCAATTGGAGAATCCGCGGGATCCGGAAGCCATCGACCGCACGCCCCTGATCGAGGCGCTGGCCGCCGTGCTGGCGCGCCGCCGGTCGGACTACCGGTTCGTCACTGTTCCGGAGTTGATGCGGATCGGGCGGCCGGTGCGCCGCCCGTGGTTTCGACCGGCGCTTTAAAACACGGCTGAGGCGCGCGCCTGGAGCCGCGCCGGGAGACCCGATGTGGCGGGCGCGCCGACGGGTGTTTCACGGCACTTCGTAGACTTCGATCAGGGCCTCTCCCGTGCTGCCGGCCGGGCCGCCGACGACCGCGGTGTAGCTGCCGGCCGGGAGCGTCAGCAGCAGCGCGGCGTCGGTTGAGGCGGATTGGAGCAGGAATGCGCCGGGCACGGCGCTATGGGCGGCGTCGGCATTGGCTTCCTGCTCCCAGTCATCGTTCGTGGCGAAGAGGATGTCGCCATCGGTGGTTTGTTCGAAGATGCGCAGCACCGGATCGGGCAGAAAGCCGGTGAGTTCAAACTGGGCGAGGGAAGGACCGACAGCGCGCACGAGAAGCGTCCGGGGGGTGTTGCCGGTGATGGAGAAACCGGCGATGAGCGTGTCGTCTCCGCCCCCGATGACATTGCGGGCGGAGATGTTGACCAGACGGGCGCCTTCGTCGTCGGCGCCGAGGTCGTAGATCTCGGTGAGCACGGTCCCGCTCGTCGCGTCGCGGCTGTTGACGTGCACGGTGTGGGCTCCGGCGAGCTCGGTGAGCAAAGCGGCGTCGCGGCCAGGTGCCTCGAGATCGAAGGCGCCGGCCTGCCGGAAGGCCTGGGTGAGCGCGGCGGCGCCGGTGTCGGACCAGTTGTCGTTGGCGGCGACGGTGTTCCCGCCTGCGAGAACGGTCAATGTGGGATCCTCGAGCGTGTCGGCCACGCCGTAGGCTGCTAGGCCGGGGCCGACGCTGCGGACGAGCAGCGGCCGGGCGCCGCCTTCCACCACGAAGCCCACGATCAGCGGGGATCCGCCGCCGTCGACTCGCGAACGCACGGAGAGGTTGACGATCCGGCCGGGGATGGGATCGGCCACGATGAGCCGTGCCCGTCGGCTGGTGACGGTGCCGCCGGCGCCCGTGATGGTGACGGAATAGTCGCCGGCATCGGACGCTTCGACCGCACCGAGGTCGAGGACCGCGGCCGTCGCGTCGGGAAGGGGCTCTTCGTCCTTTTTCCAGAGGTAGGCGAGCGGTCCGGCGCCGCCGGCCTCCACCGCGAGCGTGACGTTTGTCCCGGCGGGTACGGTCCGGCTGAGGGGGTGCCGCAGGATGGCGGGCGGCTCGGGGGCCGTCACCGCACCGGCTTTCACCGAGTCGATTACGGAGCGAAACGTAGTGATCGGCTGGTTGAGGTTTCCGTATCCAAGATGCGAATAAAGCAGCTCCCACTGCTTGTGGCTCGGCGAGGCGGCGACGCCGTTGATGATGGCGAAGATGGGCTGGCCGCCGCTCTGAAAACGCCGGGCGACGGCCGCTTCGAAGTCATTGAGCACCCGGCCGATGTGGAAGAAGTCGATAAACGCCTGGGTTTGCGCCTCCTGGCCGCCCTGAAGGTTGAGGTGGAGGTGAACGACGGGGATCCCATCGGGATTGCCGCCGAGGTCGTGATAATACTGGTCGATGTCGGAGACTGTCCGAGCCGCCGCGGCCTGACAGAAAGGGCACCAGTGGGCGAACCACTCGAGGAAAATGATGCTGCCCTCGAAATCGTGGAGGCTGACCGGCTTGCCGGTGGCCCGGTCGGTCAGGGTGAAGTTTTCCACGATGTCACCCGGCTGGTAGAGTTGCGCCGGCAAGGTCGCGGGCAGAAAGATCAGGGCGGCAGGATCCGGATGCAGCGCCGGAGGGTGAAAATCAACGGTGAGGTCATGAGCGGAAGGGTCAGAACGAGCGGGTGAGGGCGAGCTGGCCGATGAGCCAGTGCCGGTCGCGGTAGAGATTCTGGAAAAAGTCTGTATCTGAATTTGTGGCACCGTATCGGGTGCGGATCAGGCCGAGCGTGAGCCGTCCGGACCACCCGTCTCGTGTCCAGCGAACGCCCCCGCCAAACTGCCAGGTGTGGAGTGGTGGCGCCGAACTGGTGAAGAGCAGGGCGTTTTCGATTTCGCCGGTGTCGCTGTAGAGCTTGCCGCCGGCAAAGAGGGCGAGGCGGCGCGAGAGGGTTCGCTCGAGTTCGAGGCCGCCAAAGGTGGCGCGAAACCGCGGCGCCTCTTCGGTGTAGCCGACATGCAGTCGCGCGGTCCAGGCGTCGTCGAGCGCGAGGTTGAGCCGGCCTTCGGCCCCGAGGCGCCATTCGCGTTCGGTGGTTAGAGCGGCCCGCAGGCGGACAAGGGAGCGCGCCCATGGGGTCAGGATGTTTTCCAGGTCGAGATTGAGGGCCGTGGTGCGGAGCACTTCGGGTGTCTTGTGCAGGCCATCGAAGTCGACCTCGTAGCCGGGGGAGACGCGGTCGCGCAGTCGCGAGACGGTGAGTTGCGCGAAGCCGCTTCCGGGGTGATAGGCCCAACGGGCACCGAGCATGGTGCTGATGCCACGCGGATGCGCCTTGGTGTAGATGTCGGAGCCGGGGGGCGCTGGAAAGTCGGCGTATTGCTGATAGTAATACTCGTCGAGCCAGACGGAGCGGTAGTTGGTGTGTCCGAGGTAGCCGCCGGCCGAGGCGAGCATCGTCCAGATGTCGCCAAGGGGGCGTTCCCCGGCCGCCTGGAGGGCGGCGCCCAGTTCCCTCCGGGTCACGGCATGGCCTTTGAAGTCGAAGGGGACGGGTTGGTAGTCGATGGTGATGGCGTTGAGGGCGAGGCTGAGGGCGGCGTCCCAGCCGCCGAGTTTTCGCTCGGTGGAGCCGCTTGCCTGGAGAAGGGTGATGTCGTGCGCCGCCACCAGTTCGAGAGTGGTTTCCCACGGTCGAGGCGGCGTGTCGGTGGCGGCCGGGGCCATGGTCGAGGCGAGGGCGAGCGTGGCGCCGACAAGGGCGGAGAGCTGACGCGTGGCGGAGAACCTCCGACAGCGGGGGGCGGTCGGTGTTTTCATCGGCAGGCGGTGCAGCCGGCGCCCTTGGCGCCGCCGGAGACGGCGGTGCCGGGTTCGATCTGGGGCAGGAGGTTGAACTGCGGCGTCTCGACCAATGAGCTCGAGAATGTCATGCCCGGACGGGAGACGCGCGCCTGGTCGTAGACAGGCACGAGGGTGCAGCCGGCGGCGAGGAGCAGGACGAAAGAGACACCGGCGAGGCGTATCGGGCGGGAGAGACGGCGCGAGGTGGGGGCTCGGTCAGGGGAGGTTGAAGCGTTCGGCACGGGGCAAGGTTGGTTTCCCGAGGGATGAACGCTCCCGGACGCTATTCCCGGAAATATCGGAAAACGGGAGCGAAAGGCAGCAGGGAGGCGCGCCGGCGTGGAGAGAAGTGCGCGGTTTTCAGCGCGCGCCGGAAGAGCCCGAAGCCCGTCGCGGGCGGCGCTTCGGGCTGTCGGGAAGGGCGGGCGCGCGGCGCGCGGGGGCGTGTTGTGACAAAGGAAGGACGGTCCTGCCGGGGATGCGCGCTTCTCCGGCGCGCTCCCGGTGGCGCTCTTATGGGGAGGGCTTCGTCAGGCCGACGTATTTCCAGGGGTGGTTGTCGAGGAGCGTGGGATGGTAGCCTTCGACGCTGGTATGGACAAGGTGGATGCGCGTGTAGTGGTAGAGGGGAAGCACGGGCAGTTCCTCCATGAGGATGGCCTCCATCTCGGCGTAGATGCGGAAACGCTCTTCGTCGGTGGGCGCGGCGAGCGCGGCGGCGCGGAGCGCGTCGTAGCGGGCATTGGACCAGCCGGTGTCGTTGTTGCCGCCGCCGGTGACGAAGATCTCGAGGAAGGTGTTGGGATCGAGGTAGTCGGCGATCCACCCGGCGCGACAGAGCGAAAAGTTCAGAGTGTCCTG
>RFJS01000120.1 GCA_003694825.1 Verrucomicrobiota bacterium
CGGCCCTGATCAGCCGATATCCTGGTAAGCCTATATCCTTGAACATAGGGGACATGTCGGCTCGCCGCCGGCATGTCCCCACTTTTTGATCAAGAGCGCCGCCGGTCCCCGCCTTTTCCACTGTGGCGGCGCGATGAACAAAATGCCCCGGCAACCCTAAGGAAAACCGCCCAACTGCCGAAAGAGATGGAGTTCCAGTGTGCACTCGTGCCCCTGGCCATCTGCTCCCTTGCCAATCGGCAACTCCATGAAACGCGTCGTCATCGTCGAAGATCAGACCGCCATTCGCGAAATGCTGGCGGAGATCCTGCGTCACGACACGGAATTCGAAATCGTCGGCGAGGCTGGCGATGGCCAGACGGGGCTGAAGGTCATCCTCGAGAAGCAGCCCGACCTGATCATCCTCGATGCCCGCCTGCCCGAACTCAACGGCATCGAGCTGCTGCGGCGTGTCACCCGGACGCTTCGGCGCGTGCGTGTGCTCGTATTCTCCGGCAACGAAAACCCCGTGCTCGTGCGTGAAATGCTGGAAGCCGGCGCCCACGGCTTCGTCGAAAAGACCGCCGGCCTGGCCGAGCTGAAACGCGGCATCCAGACCGTCGCCGACGGAGGCACCTACTTCGGCCCGTCCATCAGCGACCTGCTCCGCAACGTGGTGGCCAACCCCTCCGTGCCGACATCGAGCCACGACTTTCTCACTCCGCGCGAACGCGAAATCCTCCAGCTCGTCGCCGAAAGCTATAGCACCAAGGAAATCGCGGCGAAGCTCGGCATCAGCGTGAAGACGGTGGACAACCACCGGACCAATCTCATGCGCAAACTCGATCTGCACAACGTCGCCAGCGTCACCCGCTACGCGATGCAGATCGGCCTGATCGAAAACGACTCCGCCCTCTGACCAGCGGCTGTCGCCGCGGCTCGCCACCCTGCGGCCCGGAGGGATCACCCGCCTCCGCGCCGCCTTCCGACCGCAGAAACGTCCTCCGCGGCAGCCCCGTCCTCCAGCGCCGCCACGACCTCGCGGCAACGCTCGACGAGAATCTCGATGAGCCCGGGGTGCTCGCCGACCAGCGGTGTTGTCCACACCCGCAACGCCGGGCACGCCGACTCGGCCTCACGGCAGATCGTCGCCACATCGCCGCCCGGCCCGGCGTGACGCCCGGGCGAGAGAAACATCATTGCCACCGTCACGGCTGCACGCCGCCGCCCACCGGCTCCTCCGCGAGCGATGCGCTCCAGCGCCGAGGCCAGCAGCGGCTCATTGAAGGCATATTCGGGACCGGGACGCCGCTCCATCGAGGCCGCTACCACCTCCGCTGCCTTCCCCTCCAACAATCGAGCGAGCTGCTCCGCCACGCGATTGCGCACGGCCGTCACCGCCTCGACCGGGCTGCCGTGATCGACGACGACCACGGTCCCTCCCGCGGCCTCCGGCGCCCCACGCCACAAACTGCGCACGTGGTCGGCGAGAATCCTCGCGATCCGGTCATCCCCCTCCGCTTCCGGAGGGACGATCGGCGCCGCGATCGCCCACCGGGCACCCGGCACGCGCGCCGCCCAGTCATCGAGGCGCTCCGGCAGATAGTCAGTGATCGCCCGCGACGGTCCGAAAAAAGCGGGGATGACCCCGATGCGCCGCACCCTCGCGGCGATGCACCGCTGCAGGCTCCCCTCGAGCACCTCCGCCGGCTGCCCGTCCAGTTGGCCCGGATCGATCTTGTTTGAATGCAGCAGCGACACCGGCCTCACCGCCTCGCCCATCCGCGCCTGCAGGGCCGCGGCCAGAGAGCGCAACCGCCGGGTTGCCTCCGGCCGCAGCGAACCATTGTCGAGCAGCATCAGCACCGTATCCGCTTCCCCAACGCAAAGTGCATGATGATTCGAGGGTTGTGTCATGAGAGTAAAATCCTTGCCGATAAAGGGGCTTTGTCCATTAACTGCTGCCTTTTCCAACAAGACGCCACCTCAATGAAATCCGTTCTTCGTCTCACCGCCCTCGAGTTCGTATCGACGGCCCTGTTGCTCGCGGGCTGCTCGAAAAAGCCGCAGCGTCCCAATCCGAGCCAGACTGTGATGGGCCCGGGAGCCGGCGCCGGCCTGGCCCCCACCGCGATCGACACCGGCGACCTGCTGGATCCGTCGGCCATGGGGCTCGAACAGCGCGACGCCTCCACCCTCGCCGGTGAAAACCAGGTGCGCGGCGTGGTCAGCCCGGTGTATTTCGATTTCGATTCGGCGGCGATCCGCGTCTCCGAGCGGGCCAAAGTGGCCGAGGCCGTCGATTATCTGAACCAGAATCCCGGCGTGCGCGTCCTGCTCGAAGGACACTGCGATTGGCGCGGGACGACTGAATACAACATGGGTCTCGGCGATCGCCGCGCGAGTGCCGTCCGCGACTACATGGTGCAGCTCGGCATCTCCCCCGACCGCATCGAGACCGTCTCCAAGGGCGACCTCGAGGCCACCGAAGGCGCATCCGAGGAGCAGGCCCAGCTCGATCGTCGCGTCGAATTCGTCATCCTGCAGTGAGGACGTGCCGGCATCCGATTTCTCACGGCGTCTGAGGTCGGAGCATTTCCCC
>RFJS01000577.1 GCA_003694825.1 Verrucomicrobiota bacterium
AAGTTCGACAGCTCCTACGACCGGGGTGAGCCCTTCAGCTTCGTGCTCGGCCAGGGCCAGGTCATCAAGGGCTGGGACGACACGCTCATCGACATGAAGAAGGGCGAGAAGCGCCTCGTCGTCATCCCCTACAGCCTCGGCTATGGCGAAGCCGGCGCCGGAGCGAACATCCCTCCGCGGGCGACGCTCGTGTTTGAGATCGAACTGGTCGACTTCTGACAGCCGACGGCTGGGAGCGTCTTTCCCGATCCGCGGGACGGTCCTTTCGGCCGTCCCGTTTTCGTTTGCCGACCGGAAGCGTCGCCGTGTGAAAAGCGTATCCGAAACGCCCGAAGCCTGTCGCTATCGCCACAAGCCACGCGTCGGCACGGAAAACGCCATGCCATCCGCTATCCCATGCCGAGCTGAAAGGCCTGTCCGTCGAGCCACACCTCGGCCTCCCGCCACCTCGGGCAGGCCGCATCCACAAGCCGCCAGAAACGCGCCGAATGATTCATTTCGCGCCGGTGCATAAGCTCGTGGATGATCACATAGTCGCAGACCCATCCCGGCGTCTGCACGAGCCGCCAATTCAGCGAAATCACGCCTCGCGACGAACACGAACCCCAGCGCGATGACTGATTGCGAACCGAGACACGGCTGATCGCAATCCCTTGCCGTTCCGCCAGGTGCCGGGTCCGCCCGGGCAGCTCCCGCCGCGCCAGATCCTTGAGAAAAGCCTCCACCGGGCGCTTCAGGTTTATCGCGGCATCCGCCAGGAAAATACGATGCCCGCCGAGCTCCACAAAGGGGCGCCCGAGATCATGCCGCACCTCCAGGCGGCACCATTCGCCGCGAAAGAGAATCTCGACACCGTCCGGCCATTCTTCGGCATGGCCGACGACCTCCGCCCGGCGCCGCCGCTGCGCCTCGATCCAGTCACGGCTCTTCTCGACGAAACGCATCGCCTCCCGCCGGGAGCCGCCCCGGGGGATGGTCACGCAAACGAGCCGCGGCCCCTTCACGCGGATCGTGTAACGCCGCGCTCGCGGGTTGCGACGCAGCACAACCTCACAAGCGCCGGTCTCTTCGCCGGCGCCAACGGACTCCGCGCCGGTCGGCCCCACGCTCAACGCTTCTTGATCGCCGCCTCGAAGCGGGCGTTGGCCCGGTCCCAGTTGAACAAGGGCATGACCGCGCTGATGTAGTCTCCCCGGCGATTCTGGTATTTCAGGTAGTAGGCGTGCTCCCAGACATCGAGCCCGAGAATCGGCGTATAGCCCTCCATGTAGGGCGAATCCTGATTCGCCGTGGAAATGACCGACAACTTGCGGTTGTATTCAACCAGCCACGCCCAGCCACTGCCGAAACGCGAGCGGGCCGCATCCGAGAACTGACGCACAAACTGGTCGTAACCGCCGAAATCCTTCTCGATCTGCCTGCCAAGCGCCCCCACCGGACTCTTCGCACCGCCCGGCGTCAGCACGTCCCAGAAAATCGTGTGGTTCACGTGACCGCCGAGGTGGTTGCGGATCTGCATGTAGATCGCCCCCGGAACCGCCCGCATATCGCGCAGAATGTCTTCGGGGGCCATGCCATGCAGCTGCGGGTAGTCCTGCACGGCGATATTCGCCTTCGCCACATAGGCGGCGTGGTGTTTCGTGTAGTGAATTTCCATGGTGCGCGCATCGATCGCGGGCTCGAGCGCGTCAAAACTGTAGCCGAGCGCCGGCACCTGAAACGGCCCGGAGGGCACCGGCATCTGCCGCGTGCCCGGCTTGACCTCCCGCGCCGGCACACGGGCCGCATCCTGCCCCCGCGCCAGGGCGGCGAGGCCAAACGACGCCAGACCGGCGCCAAACGCTTTCAAGACATCACGGCGGGAAAGAGCAGCTGTTGGGGGCTTCATCATGGCAAGCTCACGAATAGCCCATTCATCGAAAAATGCGAGCCTCCGGCACGGCCTATTTTCCCGGATTCTTCCCGCGCCACACGATCGTTGCGCACCCGCGATCCCGCTCCTGACACGGTTTTTCGTTGAACCCGACCGGCCGCATCTGTTGCACGTGACTGGCAACAGGGGACTCGCGCTCCGGTTGCCCTCTCCAGCCATGTCCCTCACTCCCTTTACCAGTCAATTGATCGCCGATGTTGGTATCAGCATGGGCGACGAAGGAAAAGGCCGCGCCATCCCCGAGATCGTGCGCGAGCTGCAGCAATCCACCGGCCAGCAGGCGCCGGTCGCCATCGTCCTCAAGGTCAACGGCGGCGCCAACTCCGGGCACACCGCCGGCGGAGTCAAACTGAACCTTCTCCCGGCCGGCGTCGTCGAAGACTCCGTGCCCGTCCTCGCGACGGGGAGCGGCGTCGTCGCCGATCCGCGCAAGTTCTGGTGGGAGATCCGTCCGCTCGAGGCACGCGGCATTTCTGTTTTCGACCGGCTTCTCATCGACGAGCGCACGATGGTCTCCGATCTCTCGCATCGCCTGCTCGACCTCGCCTGGGAGGACTACCGCGTCAACGTGCTTCACGAGGAGTCCCGCGGCTCCACGGGCCGGGGCATCACCCCGGCCTATCTCGACGAAGTCGGCCAGTTCCGTATCGACTACGCTGTGTTTCGCGGAGACCGCGACACTTTCGCCCGCCTCGTGCGCCAGCGAGCCGACCGCGCCGTAAAGACGATACGACATGTCTGCGAGGTGTCCGAGACGGCGTGGCACGGCTTTTTCGATACACTGACCGCGGCGGAGAAGCGCGCCAATCGCGATGCGATCGAAGCCGGCCTCTTTCCGGAGTCTGAGTTCGACTTCATCCGCTTCAAGGGCTCCGAACCTTTCACGCTCAACATCGACGAACTCATCGAAGTCTACTGGCAGGCCGGTTCCGCCCTGCGCGAGCGCATCGGCGATGTCCGCGAGGCCGTGCTCGGCTCCCTCCGCGAGGGACGCCGGGTGATCGGCGAATTCGGCCAGGCCTACTGGCTGGACAAACGGCATGGCTTCTCCCCGAACGTAACCGCCTCCCACACCTACACGCCGGAGATCTTTCAATCCGCCGGAATCCCCGCCCAGGCCGTGCACACATTCGGTGTCGGCAAAGCCTACGACACCAAGGTCGGTACCCATATATTTGTGACACAGATGCCGGACGACCATCCGCTCGCGGCGATCCTCAAGCAGATCGAGTTCGGCACCTCGACCGGACGTCAGCGCATGGTCGGCTGGTTCGATGCCGTCGAAAAGGGGGACACGCTCCGCTACGGCGGCTTTCTGGACCTGATGATCAACAAGATCGATCCCCTCACCCACCAGGGCGAATGGCGGGGCAATCTCCTGATCTGCCGCGCCTACGAGGGACCCGACGGCACGATCTACCACCACGTCCCGCGAGACCAGGCGCTACACCGCCGCCTCAAGCCGATCTACGTCGAGTGCCCCGGGTGGACGGAAGATCTCTCCTCGATCCGTTCTTTCGGTGATCTCCCGGAGAACGCACGGCGGTATGTGGCGATGATGATGCGCTACACGCTCGAGGCCGCCTTCCATGGCGAGCCGTTGCCCGATACGCTGCCCAACCTGCGCTACCTCGGTGTCGGTCCGCTGCCGTCCCAGATCATCAAGGACATCCCGGCAACGCGCGAACTGATTGCGATGGCGTAAGCGTGTGCCCCGGCAGGCCGCCGCGCCTGGCGCCGGAAGCGCCGCCGGCAGCAAGCCTTCGCGCTTCCCGGACACACCTCTCAGTCGAGCGGGAGGGGCAACGACCGCCTCGACAGTCTCGCCCCTTCTTCAAATGCGCAATTCCGCATGCATCCGGGCGTAAGCCGATGCGTATTCGGCAAACGCATGCTTCAGCCGGGCGGTGACCGTCTTCGGACCTGTCGAATACGCGTGCTCATCGATTCGTTCCACGGGCGCAATGTCACGCGTGGTCGATGAGAGAAAGCATTCGTCGAAACCCTCCAGTTCCGCCGGCTCCACCATGCGTTCAACCACTTCGACCTCGGCGGAAGGGGCGATCACCGAACAGATCAGACGCCGCGTGACCCCATGGAGAATCCCGGCTTCAGTCGGCGGCGTGACGAGTTGCCGTCCGCGAACGAAGAATACGTTGCACACGGCGGCCTCGGTGATTTGCCCGGCCTGGTTGAGCATGAGCACCTCATCGGCACCGGCGGCACGCGCTTCGCGCAGGCACAGAATGTTGTTCAGATAGTTTCCTGTCTTCCACGCCGGATTCAGCGCCTCCGGTGGATTGCGATGGAGATTGCGGGCAATGCGCAAGTGGAAGCCTGCCCGCTCCGGCTTCGGTTGTGCCGGATGCAACGCCTGCACATAGCACACCCATTCCGCGGTGCCGGCGAGGGCCGGATCGAGCCCAATCGGACCGCCTCCGCGGGCGACCTGAAGCCGCACGTAAAGCGGCCCGACGTGTCCGGTGTGGGTGCGAAACGCTGTCGCCGTCCGCCCGATCTCCGCCAGCGTCTCCTCCCTGCTCAGCGGGAGTTCAAAATGCAGGGCGGCCGCGCTCCGCTGCAAGCGCTCCCAATGCTCCTCGAAGGCGAACAGGACACCGTCATAGGTTCGCCACACTTCGTAGATGGCATCCCCATAGAGGAAGCTCCGGTTGAGCGGAGAGAGCGACGGCTCCCGCGCATCGTGCAGACGGCCACATGTATTGGCCTGAATATAATCGACCATGGCCCCGAAAATCGTGCTGCGACCGCACGCGTTTGCACGCCGTTTCGTGAAATTCCCGGCCCGTTTCGCCCCGTCGTTGTTCAAACGAAAACGGGCCGGACGCCCATGCGTCCGGCCCGCGAAAATCAAAATCAACCGGCCGTATTGACCGGCTCAGGAGGAAACGATCAGGCGGCGTCCTTCTTCTCGCCCCGACGCGAGGAGCGCTTCTTGAGCTGCGGCTTGCGGCGCTTCTCGACCACGGCCCGGTCGATCACGACCTCGGCCACATCGTCGCGGTGTGGCAGTTCATACATCACCTCGAGCATGAGGGACTCCATGATCGAACGCAGCGCACGCGCACCGGTCTTGAGTTCCAGCGCCTTCTCGGCGATCGCCCGGATCGCATCCTTGGTGAAGCGCAGATTCACGCCATCGATGGCAAACACCTTCGAATACTGTTTGATCATCGAGTTCTTCGTGTTCAGCAGGATCTTCTCGAGATCCGAAACCGTCAGCGGATCCAGAACCGAAACGACGGGCAGGCGGCCGATGAATTCCGGGATCATGCCGAACCGCACGAGATCCTCCGGCTGCAGCTCGCGCATAATCGTCTCTGAATCCACCGTTTTCTTCGGCGCGGTCGAATAGCCCAGCGTCCCCTTGCCGACACGGCGCTCCACGAGTCGATCGAGACCGACGAAAGCACCACCGCAGATGAAGAGGATGTTCGAGGTATTGACCTGAATATACTCCTGATTGGGGTGCTTGCGGCCGCCCTGGGGCGGGACATTGCACACCGTGCCCTCGAGGATCTTCAGCAACGCCTGCTGAACGCCCTCACCGGACACGTCTCGGGTGATGGAAACATTCTCGGTCTTGCGCCCGATCTTGTCGATTTCGTCGATGTAGATGATGCCACACTCGGCGCGCTTCACATCGTAGTTGGCCGCCTGCAGGAGGCGCAGCACGATGTTTTCGACATCCTCGCCGACATAGCCGGCCTCGGTCAGGGTCGTGGCATCGGAAATGGCGAACGGCACATCGAGGATGCGGGCCAGGGTCTTCGCCAGCAGCGTCTTGCCCGAACCGGTCGGCCCGACGAGCAGGATGTTGCTCTTCTCCACCTCCACGTCGGAGAACTCGGCCGGCATCGACCGCCCCTCACCCGGTCCACCGCCCTGCTCGAAAAGGAGCCGCTTGTAGTGGTTGTAGACCGCGACCGAGAGGACCTTCTTGGCGTGCTCCTGCCCGATGACATGGTCGTCGAGCACCTTCTTGATCTCCGCCGGCTTGACGAGCCGCACGGACGGGCGCGATTCGGCAGCGGTGGACGACTTCAATTCCCTGTCGATGATCGTCTTGCAGACCGAGACGCAGGAATCGCAGATATAGACGCCTG
This sequence comes from Verrucomicrobiota bacterium, assembly GCA_003694825.1. Lineage (GTDB taxonomy): Bacteria > Verrucomicrobiota > Verrucomicrobiia > Opitutales > Opitutaceae > J108. The sequence goes on from RFJS01000577.1 coordinate 6,061, forward strand.
GACCGGCGATCATCTTTTTGACCTCGCTCTGTGATTTCCCACAGAACGAACACAGGGTCAGCCGCGAGGATTTGGCCATATTTTGAGGTGGTTAGGCCGCGCCTTTCATGGCATCGGAGGCTTCCGACTTTGCCTCGATCACCTGATCGACGAGACCGTATTCGAGGGCTTCCCGGGCCGACATGTAGTAGTCGCGATCGGAATCCTTCTCGATCTGCTCGGGAGACTTGCCCGAATGCCTGGCGAGAATCTCGTTGAGCGTCTTGCGCCAGCGCAGGATCTCGCGGGCCTGAATGGAGATGTCGGAGGTCTGACCCGAAGCGCCGCCGGTGGGTTGATGAATCATCACGCGGCTGTTGGGCAGCGCGAAGCGCTTCCCCTTGGTGCCCGCGGCCAGCAGCACCGTGGCCATGCTGGCCGCCTGGCCGATGCAGTAGGTCACCACGTCGCACGAGAGAAAATTCATCGTATCATAAATCGCCATACCACCGGACACCACGCCTCCGGGCGAATTGATGTAGAGGTTGATGTCCTTCTTCGGATCCTCCATCTGGAGGAAGAGAAGCTGGGCGATGACGAGGTTGGCCACCGCATCGTCGATGGGCGTGCCGATGAAAGCGATCCGGTCCTTCAGCAGGCGGCTGTAGATGTCCATGCTCCGCTCGCCGCGGCCGGTGTTTTCAAGAACGATGGGAACGTAGTAACTCACGAAAAGCTGGGTTGTTGTGTATTGCCTGACTGGCTTATGATGACGCCGAGACGGTAGCCTGCTCCACCAGAAAATCAAGAGCCTTGTCGATGAGGACATCCTGCTGGATGGCCCGCAGACGATCCCGGTTCTTCTCGAGTTCCTTGACGAACTTTTCCGGCTTCTGGCGGGCGCGCATGGCCTCCATGACGATCGCGCGGTTCATGTCGTCGCGCTCGAGCTTGATCTCCTCCTTTTCGGCGATGCGCAGGAGCAGCATCCGCACCTTGACGCGCTCGATCGCGTTCTTGCGGGCCGTCGCGAAGATCTCGTCCTTGTTCTTTTCGAGTTCCTCCTGGGGGATGCCCTGCCGGATGTTCTGCTCGACGATCTGGTGGACGAGCTGGTCGGCCTCGGAGTCGATGAGCGACTCGGGGATGGGGAAATCGACCCGGCGGGAGAGCTCCTCCATCACCTGCCGGCGCCGGTTGGCGCGGTCCTCGGCCTCCTTGCGCCCTTTCAGGGACTCTTCCACTTTCGAGCGAAGCTCTTCGACCGAAGAGACGCCCTGAGCCTGTAGGAATTGTTCGTCGAGTTCCGGAAGCACGCGCTCCCGCACCTCCTGCACCTTGACCGAGTAGGTCGCGATCTTTCCGGCGAGCTCGCCGACGTGGAAGTC
>RFJS01000012.1 GCA_003694825.1 Verrucomicrobiota bacterium
CGACGGCATCGAAGCGCGCAAGGCCCGCCTCGTCGGCCTCTCCCTCGCCTGGAAGCCTCACGAAGCCGCCTTCATCCGCATGCCGGAACAACCGGAAGCAGCCGCCGCCTTCCTCGACCTTCTTCGTCCCCTTTTCACCGATACATCACGGCTCAAGATCGCGCACAACCTCAAGTTCGACCTCGCCGTCCTCAAAGCGCATGGCATCGAAGCGGCAGGTCCGTTCTTCGACACCATGCTCGCCCATGCGCTCGTCGAGCCCGAGCAGCGACATGGCATGGACTACCTCAGCGAGGTCCTTCTCGATTACACGCCCATCCCCCTGAGCCGGCTGCTGGGAAAAGGTCCTGAAAAAAAGAGCGTATCGAGCATCCCGCCCGCCCAGCTCGCCGAATACGGCGCGGAAGATGCCGACGTCGCGCTCCAGCTCTACCAGGTGCTCCGTCCCATGCTCGAGGAAAAGAACCAGACCGGCGTTTTCGAGACCGTGGAAATGCCGCTGGTCAAGGTGCTCGTGGACATGGAGCACGAAGGCATCGCCCTCGATGTCGACGCGCTTCGCGCCTTCAGCGCAACGCTGCAACAACAGGCCGACGCCCTCATGGCCGAGGTCTTCGAGATGGCCGGCCGCGAGTTCAACCTCAACTCGCCGAAACAGCTCGGCGAAGTCCTCTTCGACGAGCTGAAACTCGTCGACAAGCCAAAGAAGACGCGCACCGGCCAATACGCCACCAACGAGCAGACCCTGCAGGCGCTCGCCAACCACCACCCCATCATCGCCGCCGTCCTCAAATACCGCGAGACGGTGAAGTTGAAAAATACCTACGTCGACGCGCTGCCGGCCGCCGTCGACCCCGACACCGGCCGCGTGCACACCCACTTCAGCCAGTTGCGCACGGCGACCGGTCGGCTCAGCTCCGACAACCCCAACCTGCAGAACATCCCCGTGCGCACCGAGCAGGGCCGCGAGATCCGCCGCGCCTTCATCGCCCGCGGGCCCGGATGGAAACTGCTCTCCGCCGACTACTCGCAGATCGAGCTGCGCATCATCGCCGCGCTCAGCCGCGATCCCGGCATGCTCGATGCCTTTGCCCGCGGCGACGACATCCACACCGCCACCGCCGCCCGCATCTACGGCGTCCCTCCCGAGCAGGTCGACCGGGAGATGCGCTCCCGGGCCAAGATGGTCAACTTCGGCATCCCCTACGGCATCTCCGCCTTCGGCCTTGCCCAGCGTCTCGGCATCAGCCGCACCGAGGCCGGGGCGCTGATCGACGAATACTTCGCCCAATTCGCCGGCATTCGCCGCTACATCGAGGACACCCTCGAATTTGCCCGCAAGAACGGCTACGTCGAAACCGTTACCGGACGACGGCGCTACCTGCCCGACATCAACTCGGCCAACGGCGCCACCCGCGCCGGCGCCGAACGCAACGCTATCAACATGCCCATCCAGGGCACCGCAGCGGACATGATCAAAATCGCGATGTCTCGTATCCACGACGACATGACCTCTCGTGGACTTCGCTCACGCCTTCTCCTCCAGGTGCATGACGAACTGCTCTTCGAGGTCCCGGAGAGCGAGATCAGCACGGTCTCGGCTCTCGCCGAGAAGCACATGCGCGAGGCGCTCGATCTGCCGGTGCCCATCGTCATCGAGATCGGCACCGGGGACAACTGGCTCGAGGCGCACTGAGCAGCCAAAGCCTGCCGCGGCGCCCGTCCGGCACGCGTCGTGGCCAGGCCCGCCACAAACGCCGCAAATATCCCCCTCACGCGGCGGCCTCGCCGCCCTCGCCTTCGCCGCTCTCGCCTTCGCTGCCCTCTTCGCCTTCCCCTTCTTCGGGCTCCTCTTCCTGACCGACGCGCTCCTCGAGCAGGCGCAGCAGCACGGCCATCCGATCGATCATCTCCGCCACCGCCTCCTTGTTGCCAGATTTCACGGCGGCCCGCACCGCATCGACGAAGCGCACCATCAATTCGAAACCGACATTGACCGCGCAACTGCGGATGGCGGCGAGCCGCGCCTGCGCCGAAGCGTCCTCGAGGTTTTCCTTGAGCACCTCGATCGACTCCCGGGCCACGGAAAGCTGCTCGAGTGCGTCGCGATAGAGGTCGCGCACACCATTCGCCGTCAACCCCGTGCGCGAACGCACCACATCCTCGGGCTCGAAAAGATGATCGCTCCAGGGATGCTGCATCACCTTCTCCACATCGCTGGTGAGGCGGTCGGCGCGGCACGGCTTGATGAGGATGCCCTGCACACCGAGATCGATGTAGCGCTCCACGACATCGCGGCGGGAGTTCGTCGAGTGCACGATGACCGGGAGATCGCGGAAGATGACATCCTTGCGGATCTTCGCCAGCACATCCCAGCCATATTCCTCGCCTAGCTCGGTATCGAGAATCAGCAGATCCACCGGCACCTCGGACATCACCCGCCAGGCATCCTCCGGCGTGAGCGCCGTCTCGACCTGATGCCCGCTCTTGCGAAGCATCTGGGAGAGCAGGCGACCGGAAATCTCGTCGTCGTCCAATACAAGAATCTGAGCCATGGGAGGGAGCGCTGGTCGGGCCGCCACGCATGCACGTGGATGACCCCGCATCAACACATCGGACAATCCTTCCCCCGGCTGAAGCGATTCACCGACACGAGATAGAGAGAACCCGTTAAACATCGCCGTCCGCGCTCCGATGGTGAAAGGGCCAAGTTCCCGGTCGCTGCCAACGGCCCCGCCGTCTCGACCGAGCTGCCGCGGTGACAACCGCTCATCGCGCACCACTCCCACTCCCTGTACATGTCAGACACCATTGCAGCCGCACCGCCCGGTCATCTGCGGGTTCTCGTCATCGATGATGAACCGGCCACACTGCGCACGGTCGCCGGCATCCTGCGCATCCACGGATTCCGCACCCTCACTGCCGAATCCGGGAAAGAGGGCTCCGCAATCGCCCGAAAAGAACGCCCGGATCTGATCATCTGCGACGTCACCATGCCGGGCATGGATGGCTACGACGTTCTTCGCGAACTGCGCAAAGATCCCGGCACCGCGATCATCCCGTTTATCTTCGTGAGCGGGAACCGCGACGAGGACTTCGTCCGCCAGGGCATGGGCCTCGGTGCCGACGACTACCTGCTCAAGCCCTTCACGCCCGAACAAATCCTCGAGTCCGTCCAGGCGCGGATCGAACGCCACCGTCTGCTCTCGCACAAGATGGAGACTCTCCGCCGCAGCCTCCACCAGGCCGTGCCGCAGGAGTTCTTCGATCCGCTCAATGCCATCCTCGGCTTCAGCACGCTGCTGCTGGACAATCTCCGCGCCGGCATGGATGTGCCCCGGGAGGAGATCGAGGACTGTGTCGGCAGCATCCACGCAGCCGGTGAGGACCTGCGGCGCATCGCCTCAAACTATGCGCTGTTCACCGACCTCCTCGCCGACGCGGACAAGCGCGACAGTGCGCCCGCGTTGCCGCCGGAATGGACCGATACGATGGCGCGCGATGTGCGCCAGCAGGCCATCGGCACCGGGCGCATGAAGGATCTGCGCTATTCGTTCGAAAAGGCGCCGGTGGCCTTCCCGCTCGAGGATCTCCGCAAGATCATCCATGAGCTCCTGCGCAAAGCCTTCGCCTTTTCCGAACCCGGGGATGCGGTCAAGATCACCGGTATCGTCGAACCCGAGCGCTACCTGATCATGGTCCGGGATCACGGCCCCGGCATGTCCCGCGAACAGATCGCGGCCATCGTCGGCGCCACGACGGATGAAGGCGATGCCGTCCCGCCCCCCCGCGCCGGTTCGGGGCTGGGATTGGCCATCTGCCGCCTCCTGCTCGCCCGACACTTCGGCTCGCTCGCCATCGAGCCCAACCTGGAGGCAGGCGTGACCGTCCACGTCAGTCTTCCGATCGCTTCAGCCTGAAAGGCGCGTCCGGAAAATTCGAGACCAGGCGACACCGCCGCAAACCACACCGCGCCACCGGCCGAGAACTGTCGGCCGGGTGCGGCCGTGCCGAATCGGCAGCCACTGCCCCCCGGGAGGCATCAGCCAAACGGCTTCGGCCACAACCGACGCGTCGTTGTTTTCCGGTTACACCGCCGCGGAATCTTCCGTATCCGGTTCGAGGCAGGCGTCACGCCAGTAGTCGAGGCTGTCGTCCATGCCGATCTCGGCATAGAAGGCCTCATCGATTTTCGGCGGGTCCTCTTCCTCCCCGGCATGCGCCCAGGCATTGGCCGCGTGCACACACGCGAGAGCATCGAAACGATGCTCGAGGCACGCCATCGGGTCATGGTGCCAGCTCACCGCGTCCACCACCGCCGTCGGCAGCCCCCAGAAACCAAGCAGGTGGCCCCCCACGTCAGGGTGCGCCATGCCGAAAACCTTTTCCTCCGCCGCAAGGGTATCGATCTCCTCTTCCTTTTTCAGTTCGATGACCTGCTCATACTCCTCGGCGAAGTTCGCCGCGAGGGCGAGCTTGCCGGCGTCGTGCAGCATCCCGGCGACAAAAGCTTCATCGACGGCGCGGTTGCCCGCACCGGCCTCCCGGGCGATGGTCTTGGCATAGCCGGCAGTGACGAGGCTGTGATTCCACAAGGCCTCGAGCGTGATGCCGCCAAGCTGCGCACCTTCGTACTGGGCGAACGCGTTGATGGAGAGCACGAGCGCCTTCACCGTATCCATGCCCATGTAGTTCACCGCCTCCTGCGGAGTCGACAC
>RFJS01000578.1 GCA_003694825.1 Verrucomicrobiota bacterium
CATCGGTATTCAGTTTCACCCCGAGGTGCACCACACCGACCACGGCGTCCACATCATCGACAACTTCCTCAAGCGCGTCTGCGGCTGCACCGGAGACTGGTCGATGGCCGATTTCATCGAGGAGTCGGTGCGGAAGATCCGCGAGACCGTCGGTGACGGACGGGTCATCCTCGGCCTCAGCGGCGGGGTGGACTCGTCGGTCGCGGCCGCGCTCATCCACCGGGCGATCGGGCGGCAGCTCACCTGCATCTTTGTCGACAACGGCCTGCTGCGTCTGCACGAGCGCGAGCACGTGATCGACCTGTATCGGCGCAACTTTCACCTCAACGTGAAGGTCGCCAGGGCCGGCTCGCTCTTCCTGAAAAAACTCAAGGGCGTCACCGATCCGGAGCGCAAGCGAAAGATCATCGGCCGCACTTTCATCAAGGTTTTTGAGGACTCGCTGCGCTCGGTGGGGCCGGCGGAGTTTCTCGCCCAGGGCACGCTCTATCCGGATGTCATCGAGAGTGTCTCGATCGAGGGCAACCCCGCGGCGCTCATCAAGAGCCACCACAATGTGGGCGGCCTTCCGGCCCGGATGAAGCTCAAACTCCTCGAGCCGCTGCGCGAGCTGTTCAAGGACGAGGTGCGCGCCGTCGGCACCGCCCTCGGCCTGCCGAAGGAAGTCGTCTGGCGCCAGCCCTTCCCGGGTCCCGGCCTGGGCGTGCGCGTCGTCGGCGAGATCACGCCGAAGCGCCTGCGCATCCTGCGCGAAGCCGATGCCATCCTCCAGGACGAGATGATGCGCTCGGGCTGGTATTACAAGGTGTGGCAATCCTTCGCCGTGCTCGTGCCGGTGAAGACCGTCGGCGTGATGGGCGACGAGCGCACCTACGAGTATGTCATCGCCCTGCGCGTGGTCGAAAGCACCGACGCGATGACCGCCGACTGGGTGCGCCTGCCCTATGAGGTGTTGCGCACGGTCTCGAGCCGCATCATCAATGAAGTCAACGGCGTCAACCGCGTCGTGCTCGACATCAGCTCGAAACCCCCGAGCACGATCGAGTGGGAATAAGCGCGCGGCGCCCGCGCTTTCCGGAACCCTCGTTCGAGTTCTGTTGTATTAAAACGAAGATCCCCAAATGAAACGCCTCCTCCATCCGAAATGTCTCTCCGCCTTCGTCGGCTTTGCGCTCCTGCCGCTCCTCGGCGTGCCTGCGGGATTTGCCGCCGCGTCGGCCGAGGCCGAGGAGATCATCGCCCGCGCCCGGGCGCACATTGGCAGGGACGAGGTGCTCGATGCGGTCCAATCCATCCGCTTCACCGGCACGATCCTCATGGAGAACGGCCTCAGCGGCGACATCGAGATCATCGTGCGCAAGCCCATGCACCAACGCGTGGAGATCACCCTGGGCAGGGTCCGCGAGATCACCGGCCTGAGCGACTACGATGGGTGGCGCAAGCTCGAGCCCATCGGCTCGCCCGAAGACTGGCAGTTGACGCTGCTGGAGGCGCCGCAGATCCAGCGCCTGCGCGCCAACACCGTGGAGAACATCGGTTTCTTCAAGGGCACCGAACTCGATGGCGGCCGCGTCGAGGTGCTCGGCGAGGAGGAGGTCGACGGCGTTCCGTGCGTCAAGGTTTCCTTCAAGCACGGCCGCTTCGTCGAGTTTGTCCGCTATTTCGATCGTGAGACGGGGAAGCTCGTCCTCACGAAAGTCGATGACGGCAGCGTGCTGCGGGAGAAGGGCGAGATGATCGTCGACGGCATCAAGTTCCCGAAGGAACTGGAGACCACCACCCCCGCCGGCAAAAGCACGATCGTCTTCACCCGCATCCAGGTCAACGAGGAGTTCCCCGACGCTCTCTTCGACGTTCCCCTGCTCATGCCGGGGAAGGCCGGCTGATCGCCGGGCGGCCCTTGCGCGCCGCCGCGGAGGCGGGGACAGACGCAAGCGGTTCGGCCCGCCCCCATCGTTTCGACTCCGACCCAGCCCAGCCGACCGTGGCCCACCGGCGCAGCAGCCCCCTTCCCGA
>RFJS01000121.1 GCA_003694825.1 Verrucomicrobiota bacterium
AAAATCACCACCACCGCCCACCGCGTCGCCACCTCCGCGTGCAGCGCTCCCCCGGGTGCACCCGGTGCCGGCCAGACGAACCCCAGCAGCACCGCCACCACCAGGCCGGCGAGAAAGCGGTTCTTCAGGATCACGCTCAACATGCCCCGTCTCCTCTCCGCGCGAACCGGCGCCGCATCAGCTCCCGCAGCTCCTCCAACCCCTCGATGCGCAGGCCCATCGCCAGGCCGAAGTAAACGCCGACCCCGGCCGGAATCAGCACCCCGACCGCCATCGCGTTTCGCACCACATCCGGCATCTGCACATGCGCCAGCCCCCAACGCCCTGCCGCAACCACCGCCGCCATCACCGCCGCGACCAGCACCACACCGCTCAACCCCCGCCACAACCGCCGCACCGCCAGCGCCTCCGCCCGGCGGCTCAGTATCCATTGCAACACGACAGTTTGAACCGCAATCGCCACATTGCTCGCCAGCGCCAGGCCGTTCACCCCGAAAGGACGCATCAACAGCAGGCTCAGCACGAGATTCAGCACAAAGGCGCCGCCCGCGACCCGCACCGGTGTCGCCATATCCTTCATCGCGTGATACGCCCGGGTCACCAGCGTCGCGTAGGAGTAAAAGGGCAGCCCCGCGCAGAAAATCCACAGCACCGGCACGATCGCATCCGTATCCGCCGCCCCGAACGCGCCTCGCTCGAAGAGCAGCCCGACAATCGGCCGCCCGAGGACAGCCAGCCCCACCGCCGCCGGCAGAGCCACGTGCATCGCCAGCAAAATCGACCGCCGAAACTCCTCCCCCATCGCCTCGATCTCCCCGCGGGCCACCAGGCGCGACATCACCGGGAAGGCCACTGTCGAAATCGCAATGGTAAACACCCCCAGCGGCACCTCCATCAGGCGATTGGCGAGATAAAGCAAAGTCGCGGCCGACTCATTCAGCGCGAAGGCCAGACCGCGGGACACGAGAATGTTGACCTGAAAAATCGCCGCCCCGAACACCCCCGGCGCCATCAGCCGCAGCAACATCCCGAACCGTCCCCCCGTTCCCAGATCGAATCGCGGCCGCCACCCCCGGCGCCACAACACAGCAGCCGGCACACTCACCTGCATGAGACCGCCAAAAAGAATCGCCCCGCACAGCCACTTCATCCGTTCAGCCGGCGTTTCCGCCAGCAGCCAGCCCCCCAACCCCAGCCCGATGAGAATCGAGAGATTCAACCAGACCGCCGTCAGCGCCGGCACTGCGTATTCACCAATCAAATTCAACACCGCGCCGAACACCGCCGCCAGGCAGATCACGATCATGTAGGGGAAGAGAATCTGCGCGAGCCGCGCCCCCAGATACCAGCGAGGCTCCAGGTCCGGCATCGCTCGCAGCACCGCCAGCGCCCCGATCAACAACAGCACCAGCGCCACCGTCACGACCAGCAGCCAGCTCGCCACGCGGTTTACCAACGCAAACGCACCCGCGCGCCCGTTCTCCTCGACCTCCTCGCTCAGCGTCGGGATCAACGCCGCCGTCAGCGCACCTTCACCGAGCAAACGCCGAAACAGGTTCGGTAGTGTGAACGCCGTCACAAACGCCGACGCCAGCGCCGACGCGCCGAAAAACCCGGCAAAGAGCATATCCCGCCCGAGCCCGAGGATACGCGACACGACCGTCGCGCCGGAAACAGCCCCGATACTCGCCAGCTTCTTCGACACACCCCGACTCTCATGGGCGCCCGCGCCGGATCAAGTCCGTAGCTGCCCGGCTCGGCACCGCCCATCCGCGCACATCCCGCACACCGCGCCACCGTCAGCCACGGAATCCTCGCCGTCGCATTGACGCCACCACTCCCCGCGCCCAATCTCCCCGCGCAATGGCATTGATCGACAGGCTCATCGGCAAGCTGCAGCGCCACCCGAAGCGCTTCGTCTTCGCCGACGGAAACGACCCGCGGGTGCTGCAGGCCGGCCGGCAGGTCGTCACCCGCCGCATGGGCGTGCCCATCCTCCTCGGCTACCGCACCCAGATCAAGGCGGTGGCCCGCCGCTTCGACATCGACCTCACCGGCATGCGCCTCATCGATCCCGAGCGCAGCGACGACCTCGAGGCGTTCGCCGAACAGCTCGCGGAGATCCGGCGCGACAAGGGCATGACGGTCGAAAAAGCCCGCGAGCTGGTGCGGCGGCGCACCTACTTCGCCACCATGATGCTGGCCGCCTCTCAGGCCGACGCCCTCATCGCCGGCGCCACCGATGCCGCCTCCAGCGCCCTGCGCCCGCTCTTCCAGATCATCCCCCTGTGCGAGGGCGTGGACACCGCCTCCTCACTGCTCATCATCGACACCGAAGGCCGCGGCCCGGGCGAAGACGGCGTTCTCTTCATGGCCGACTGCAGCGTCCTTCCCGACCCCACCGCCGAACAGCTCGCCGATATTGCCGTCACCACGGCCAATGTCGCCAACCACCTCACCAACGCCCTCCCGCGGGTGGCGATGCTCAGCTTCTCCACACACGGCACCTCCACCCACCCGTCCGTTGTGAAAGTCAGGCAGGCCACCGAACTCGCCCGCGAACGCGCCAGAACACTCGGCATCACCATGGAGATCGATGGAGACATCCAGGTCGATGCCGCCCTCGACCCCGCCACCGCGATGATCAAGGGCGTCCGGGGCGAAGTCGCCGGACGGGCCAATGTGCTGATCTTTCCCGACCTCAACAGCGCGAATATCGGCTCGAAACTCGTGCAGATCATGGCCGGGGCCAACGGCTTCGGCCAGATCATCACCGGGCTGAGCCGCCCGGCCGCGGAGATCAGCCGCGGCGCCAGCGCACACGACATCATCGGAGCCACCGCCATCATCGGCTGCCAGGCCATCGACCGCAGCCTGCTCTACGGATCACAATGACTCCCCACACGGAACCGCCGGCCGAGAATCTTCTCACCCGCCCTGTCAACCAGGAGACCAAACGTCTCTTCGTCGCCGCCACCCGGATGAACGACGGCAAGACGACGACCTGCCTCGGCCTCTTCGAAGCATTGCGTGGCTATTTCCCGCGCATCGGTTTCATCAAACCCGTCGGCCAACGCTACGTGAAGGTCGGCGGCAACATCGTCGACGAAGACTCCTTCCTCTGCGATCAGATCTACGATGTGCAGGTGCCGATCGAGAGCATGAGTCCGGTCAACATCGCGGGCAACTTCACGCGCGAGTATCTGGATGATCCCGACAGGCACCGCGCCCAGATCGTCGACCGCATCTGCCGCGCCTTCGACCGCGTGTCGTGGGAGCGGGACTTCACCCTGATCGAAGGCACGGGCCACGCGGGGGTCGGTTCGGTTTTCGACCACTCCAACGCCACGGTGGCCCGCCTGCTCGGCGCCAAGGTCATCCTCGTCGCCCAGGGCGGGATCGGCAGACCCGTCGACGAGATCGCGTTGAACAAGGCCCTCTTCGACCTCGAGGGCGTGCAGGTTGTCGGTGCTGTCCTCAACAAGGTGCATCCGGAAAAAATCCCGATGATCACCGACTATGCCGGGCGCGGCCTGCAAAAACTCGGTGTCCCGCTCCTCGGGGTGCTTCCGGTTCAAAACATGCTCTCGGCGCCCAACCTTTCCCAGGTCGCCGCCGAGATCAACGGCCGCTGGATCAATGCCCGCGAAGAAGGCGTCAATCAGCGCATCCTGCGCGTCGTCATCGGCGCGATGACCGCAAAAGGCATCATCGATCATCTCCTGCCCGGCACCCTCGTGATCACACCCGGCGACCGCGACGATGTGCTCCTCGCCGCCGCCGCCAGCTCCGCAACCGCCGAACAACAGGGGCTCTCCGGCATCGTTCTCACCAGCGACATCCTTCCTCACCCGAAGATCCTCGAGCTGCTGGCATCGACGCGCATCCCGGTCGTCGCGGCCCGCGAAGACAGCTACGAGATCGCCTCGAAGATCAACAACATGACGGTGAAGACCCAACCCCAGGACCAGGACAAGATCCCCGTCATCAAAAAGATGATCCAGGATCACGTGAACCTGGATCGTCTTCTCGAAGCATTCTGAACGGGATCCGGCTTGAGGCCGGATCCCCCTTGCCCGGTATCGCGGGCGATCTTTTTGCCGAGGTAGCCTATACGCCGTCCTCGGAGAGAAAATCATCCTCCGAAGGCGCCTCGGTCACGGGCGGGACAGGTGTCTCGGCTTCGCCTCCATCGGAAGCGGCAGCCCCTCCCGACGGTCCACTTTCTTCACTCTGCCCGACCGCGGCCTGATCGGAAGCGCCGTCGCTTCCGGATTCGGAAGAAACCGCCGCCTCTTCCGGCGCAGCCGTCTCTTCGCTCCCGCCGGTTTCCGGCGCCGTCGTCGCAGACTTGTTGGCCGGCGTCTCGGCCGCATCGGCCTCGGTTCCGTCCGTGGTCGGCGTCGCGGCCGGCGGCGCCCCTTCCGTTTGCGGCGACTCACCGCCGGCCTCGCTGGAAGTCTCGGTGGCCGGGGCATCCGGAGCGCCCGCATCTTCGGTCGCGGGAGCTTGTTCCGGAGCCTCCGGCGCCGCCTCGGAGGAATCCGCATCCGCAGCGGTCTCGGTCTCCGGCTGTGCCGACGATCCAGGTTCCTCCGGCGGCTGCGGGGCGGCCTCGGCGCCATCCTGAACGGGCGGCTCCACTGCCGGCGCCTCATCTGCGGCAGGCGCGTCCTCACTCTCGGGCGAAGCCTCCACCTCCGGCGCGGCCGGGGCCGCGTCGGAGGCCGCGGTGGTGTCCGGCTCAGCCGTTGCGGGTCCCTCGTCATCGGCAGCCGCAACGGCCGGCATCGGCTCGCCCGGAAGGATCGGCTCGCCGGTGATCGGATCGACCTCCGGCGCCGCGAGAGGATCAGCCGGGAAAGATCCGGTTGCGGGCGCAGCCGCCTCGGCGTCCGGCCCGGCCACGGCCGCCTCGGTCGTCGCGGCACTTTCTCCGGCAGCGAGCGCCATGGCCTCCGCCATGGTCTCTTCCTCTGCCGCCTCGGCCTCAGATGCCGTCGCGACTTCAGATGGCACGGACGCAGAAACGTCCGCCGCCCGCGCCTCGGTCGTCGCCACGGTCGCCCGGGGCGTGACCAAACCCAATGTGAGCCGGCCATCGTCCACACTCACGGTCCGGATCGCCCGGAAGGATTCCTCATATGCCTCGGGCACGCGGTAGATCCCGGCAATCCAGTCAAACACGCTCCTGCGCAGCACGGCCGGAATGCGAAGCGAGCCGAGATAGAGTTGTTCCGGAATAAACGAAATGCCTTCGCCCGCCGCCTGGAGCTTTCCCAACGCGTGAACCACGAAGGAGAATTTCGCCCCGAGCACCTTGATATCCGTCGAGAGCCCGATCGAGGTCTTGCCTCCCTCGAGCCGCACTTTCGGCGGATGCGGC
>RFJS01000122.1 GCA_003694825.1 Verrucomicrobiota bacterium
CATGAGCGGAAAGGCTCCGCTCGTGGCCGCGGCCTCGGCCAGCACGGGATCGTCCTCCCAGTCGTCATTCGTGGCGATCCGCACCGAGGATCCATCCAATTGCGCCCGGTAGACCTCGACCACCGGGTCGGCCACCACTGCCGCTTCCGTCATGTCCGCAAGGGTCGGTCCGACCCCGCGAATCAACACGGACGCACCGGCATCGCCGCCGCCGACCACGAATCCAGCCACAAGAACCTCGTCTCCCTCCCCGACCAGGCCGCGCGTCGAGATATTGACCAACCGGGTCGTCGGCGCCCCGCCCGATGCACCGGCCTGCCGCGCGCCGACGACCCGGAATATCCGGCCGGCGCGTTTCTCGGTGATGAAAAGCTCACCGTCTTCGTCATACCCGAAACGCATGTCCACCCGGCTGTCGTCGACGATGTCAAGCATCGTCCGCGGGACGCCGTCGAGTTCGAGATACACTTCCTCGATCGGCTCCTGCCGCCCCAGCTCCAGTCGGCCGGCATCGAGCACGAAAAGCCGCCCACTCCGCAGATCACCGAAGAGATACTTTCCAACCAGAGCCGGAGCGAGGCGTCCCCGATAGACGTAGCCGCCGACAACCGCACGCCCGTCATCGTGATCATACTGCGCGACGGGATAGGTGTAGCCCAGGGAGGCGTCATCCGCCGGCAGTGGAAAGATCTCTTCCCGGGCACCGTCGGACGGATCGATGGCGAAGCGAGGATTGATCCGAAAGGTTCCCTCGCGGACGTTCCAGCCGTAGTGGCGGCCGGGCAGGATGAGATTGATCTCCTCGATGTTGCGCTCGCCGATATCGCCCTCGAGCATTTTTCCGTCACCGCCCGTATCCCACGAGATGCGATGCGGATTGCGAAAGCCGTAGGCCCAGATCTCCCCGAAAGTGAGGGGATCGCCATCAGCGGCCCAGGGATTGTCCGGCGAGATGCCGTAGGCGCCATTCGCGCTGTTTGTGCCAAGCGGCTCGATACGGAGAATCGTCCCCAGAAGCGAATCCAGCCGGCTGGTGTTTTCCGGGAAACCGCCGATCGTCGAGCCGCCGTCACCGATACAGACATACAGCATGCCGTAATCGGGCCCGCCCGGCTCGGCGTTGGGATTGAAGGCGATCTCCTGCATCCCGTGAATCGTACCCGAGAGATCGACACGCAACAATTCGCGGTGCGTTCCCGAAAACGCGTCGGCCACCGGATCGGCAGCCTTCCACTCGACGATGACGCCCTGCAGCGCGGGGGCGTCCGCCGGATTCGGCATCGTGAAATCGGCCACCCCGCTGCCCGCCGCCTCCGAATGGGCCGTGTAGAACTTTCCGTTGGTCGCGAAATTGGGATGAAAGGCAAAAGAGGTGAACCCCGTCCCCAATCCCGGCGCATCGCGGAAAGCCGCGCCGACCTCCGCCTTGAGGTCGAGGTAAACGGCCGCGCCGCCCTCGAAAACCCGGAAGAGCCGGCCGCGCAAGTCATTGGCGAAAAGCCGTCCGGAACCGTCTCCCGCCGGTTTGACATGATTGATCCTCGCCAGCGGAGGCGAACCGGCGCTGGCCGGAAGCTGCGCAAAGAGCGTAATCTCGATCGTGAGGTCGCCGGGCTCGATCGGGGCAACCGGATCCGCGACAGGCGCTTGCGCCGCCGCGTGATGAAGGAAGAACAGGAGGGGCAGGACGCGAGCGAAGCGTCGCAGGCGGTGGGGGAGCATTCATAATTATCACCCACCCGGGACAGCCGGAGCGATCAAAATCGGCGCGACTGCCGCCCCGCCGAAAAGACGCCGCCCCGGCCGCGCACTCCTCTCCGGGGTTCGGAGTCCACCGGAAGGGCGCGTGGCTCAGCAATCCTGCGGGTGCCCCGACTCGATCAATTCGACGGCGGCGGCATTGTCCCGCACCTGCGAGGCGTCCTTCACGCCCGGAATCACGCAGGAAACCGCCGGGTGCCGCAAGACCCAGGCAAGGGCCCAACGACCGATCGGCACCCCTTCGGGGACCTCTTCCCGGCGGATCCGCTCGACTTCCTCGAGCATGGCATCGGCCTCTTCCGGCTTGAACCAGACACCGCGCACTTCGCCCGGATCGAAACGGTGTCCGGGGCGATATTTGCCACTGAGGAACCCCGAGGCCAGCGGCACCCTCGCCAGCACGCCAAGATTCAGTTCGCGGCAAAGCGGGAGCATCCGAGCCTCGGGCTCGCGCTGCAGGCGGTTGTAGACCATCTGGATGGCCTCCACATTCATCCGCGG
>RFJS01000579.1 GCA_003694825.1 Verrucomicrobiota bacterium
CGATGGCCACGGTGCTGCCGCCGATCCTGCGGGAGTTTCACCGGCAACACCCCGGCGTGCGCATGGAGCTGAGCGAATCCCCCACCGCCGCCCAGATCGGCGCCCTGCGCGCCGGCGAGATCCATTGCGGGTTCTTTCACCCGGATGAGCCGACCCCGGAATTCGCCACGCGGGAGCTGCTGCGCGAGCGCAACGGCGTGCTGCTGCCCGTCGATCATCCGCTCGCCAGGCGCAAGCGGCTGCGCCTCCGCGATCTCGACGGCGTTCCCCTCGTCCTATTCCCGCGCGAACTCAATCCCGGGTTCTACGACCAGATCCTCGCCCGGTGCAGCCAGGCGGGCTTCTCGCCGCGGATCGAAGAGGAGGTCTGGCCCCGGGTGAACGGCATCGCCCTTGTCCGTGCCGGCATCGGTGCCACTTTCGTCTGCCCGTCCGAGGTGCGCCAGCCTCCGCCCGAAGTGGTGCTGCTGCCGCTCACCGGCCCAGCGCCGGAAAGCCGCCTGCTGATCGGCTGGAACCGCAAGCTCAGCGCCGACCCCGTCGTGCGCGCCTTCATCGACGCCGCCACCGAAAAGGCACCCTCCGCCGCCAGGCGTCCCCCGAGACCCTGACCGCCGACCGGCGCCCCTGCGACACCGGGAACCGGCCAGCGTTCAGCGCAAGGCTCTGAGCCCACTGAAGACCACCCAGTCCCAGGCATTGCTGTCGGCCGGTCCGACATCGATGACGAGCCGCAACCGCCGTGATTGGCCCGGCGGCACCGCCACCGTGATCTTGTGCAGGCCGCGGTCGTCCGGGACATCGCGGGGATTGAGATAGCGGCGCCACACGACCTGTTCGCGCCCATTTCCATCGACGACCACCCAGGAAATCTCCACGCCGTCGGAACGATCCTTCGCCTCATAGGATCCCGGCCGAAACCCCTGCCAGATCTCGAAGCCCCGCGCCTCGTCGGGCAGCGCAAACAAGACCTCCGCCGGCGGCGTGAATTGATACACAACCCGCCCCTCGATCTCGAAACGCTCGAGACCGGCAAACAGCCGCCACCGCACCGGCTGCAACGCAAACCCCTCGAGCGCAGCGACAGGCCTTCCCGACAAATGCTCGATGCCGAGCCGGCTGCGCCAGGGCTCCGCCCAGGTGACCACCTCGGAAATCTCCGCGGGATCAATCCCGGTCGCCGCCACCACCGCGCGCCCGTTCTCCAGGGTCGGGGTATGAACGAAGGTCACATGCGACCCCGGCACGTCTCCGCTGTAGCCATTGACCGTGTGCCGGTGCAGCTGCAGGGCCGCCGCGAACGCGTCGAGCTGGCAAAGTTGATCGTGCTCATTGGTAAAACCCGGAGCGAAGAGAAGGCACGGCCGATCTCCAGCCTGCCGCCACGCGTCCACGACACCCTCCCACCGCATCTGCAGCCTCTCGACCGACACTGACGGCTGCCCCACCGCCGCCACCTCCACCGCCAGCCCCAGGCCCACCGCCGCCGCTCCGGCCGCCGCCCATCCGTGCCTCCGCCACGCCGGCCAGACCTGCCGCACCACCGCCAGCGTCGCCGCCAGCGCCGTCACCTGCAGCACATGCACCAGAATCACAGCACGTCCGCTGGCCCGAAACCCGCGCAGGAGCCCGAAGGACTCCGCCAGCAGACTGAAGGCGCTCCGCTCGCCCCAGGCCGTGAAAAACAGCACGAGGCCAAGCGCCGCCAGCGCGCACGACCATGCCACGCACCCGCCAATTCGGCGGCGCCAAATGGCTCCCGCCAGGATCGCGCCCACCATCCCCGCCCAGGGGCCAAATCCCGAGAAAAGCCGGCGCTCCGCCAGAAACCGCTCTCCACCGGGCCAGCCATCCGTATACCACCGATGCCCCGCCACCGCCGAAAACCACGAGCGCCAATCCGGGGCGAGCTCCAGCAGCTCCGACATCGGTCGATCCACGCCGAGCCGCCTCGCCGCCAGGTAAGCCGCCACGCTCGCGGCAAACAGGCCCAGCCCCGCCACGATCACCGCGAGACCGCCCGCCCCCCGCCAGGAGCGCAAACGCAACCCTTCCCCGATCGCAGCCGGCGGAAGCCGACTGTCGCGTATCCACCCCCATGCGGCCACCCACACGACGGCAAGCGCCGCGCCGGCAAGCCCGGCAAAAAAACCGAGATACGGCGACGCCGCGAACTGCCAGCACCACCATCCCGCCGCCACCGCGAGACGAAACCGACATCGATCGCCCAGAAACCGGATACCCTGATCCAGCGCAAACACGGCTGGAAACACGGGCAGCAGCTGAGCGTGGCTGCCCGCCGTCGCAACCATTACGGCGGGCGCGACACCGAGAAAGAGCAGCGGTCCGATCGCGACGGGCGGCGTCCCGATCGCCCGAAAGACCCGCCAGAAGGCCAGCGCGTTCAACGCCCCCACCACGACGAACCACACCTGGTAGGCCCGCTCCATCGACAACCCCGCCAGCCGCGCCAGCGCATACAGCGGAACGGTCCCGGCATGGGTATCGCTCATCCCCAGCGTGTCCTTCGCGGGATAATACTGCCCGGGGGAAAGCCACTCCGCCCACCCCCGCAGGACCTGATAGCCGTGCTCGAGCACCAGGTTGTTGAAGCGTCCATCGAGCGCATCACCGGGCACCTGCGCTCCCGCCGAAAGCCACACACTCTGGGTCAGGTGCACGACCGCGGCCACCGCCCAGATCAGGCACCACCCCCGCAACCCCCAGCGCTGCCAGACCGCCCGCCCCCGGCCGCCAGCCGCAAGCCCATCATCGCGGCGGACCGGTTCCACCGCATCCGGACCGGGCTCAGAGCGTTCCCGGGAGTCGAATTCGCTGCCCATGACGGCGCATCCAAGCAACGCGATGGGCCGAGGCAAACTCCGTTCTGTCGCACCCGCACCGCCCGCTCCGACCATCCCCCATCACCCCGTCCCGGTGCCAGGGCCAGGGCCGGGGCACTGTCCCTTCGCCAAAAAAGCGGCCCGGATCACCATTCGGCGATCCGGGCCATAACTGAGAACGCTGAACGAGATATGGGTTTTTCTCAGGATCCGGCTGCAACTTCATTGCGGGCCTTCTCGGCGAGCGCCGTCGAGAGATAGCGCTCCCCGAAACTCGCGGCAACGGTGACGATCGTCTTGCCCGCCATCTCCGGCCGCTTCGCGATCTGCAACGCCGACCACACATTCGCCCCGCTGGAGATGCCCCCGAGGATGCCCTCCTGCAGAGCGAGCTGGCGGGCCGTCTCAAAGGCGTCCTCGTTCGTCACCGTGACAACCTCGTCGATGATCGAGGTATTCAAAATCTTGGGAATAAACCCGGCGCCGATGCCCTGGATCTTGTGCGGTCCGGGCTTGCCGCCGGAGATCACCGGACTGGCCGCCGGCTCCACGGCCACCGTGTGCAGCTCCCGCCGGCTCTTGATCACCTCCGACACGCCGGTGATCGTCCCGCCCGTGCCGACGCCGGCCACAAACACGTCGATGTTGCCACCGGTCGCCGTCCAGATCTCCTCGGCCGTGGTGCGGCGATGCACCTCCGGATTCGCCGGATTCTCGAACTGCTGCGGCATGAATCCGCGCTCGCCCTGCTCCTGCACGATCTCGTTGGCCCGGCGAATCGCGCCCGGCATGCCTTCGGATCCAGGAGTCAGGACAATGTCCGCACCGAGCATGCGCAGGAGCACGCGGCGCTCGATCGACATCGTCTCC
>RFJS01000580.1 GCA_003694825.1 Verrucomicrobiota bacterium
CGAGGAAACTTCGCACATGGTCCTCTCCGAGACGGTGGGCCAGCCGCAGGAGCTGGTTGAGCACGTCGTATCCAAGTTGGTTTGCAACGGGGGCGTCGAGCAAGACCGCCGTCGCCTCTGGATAGCGCAGTCGAGACGGTTTGCCTGTATCGGCCGCGTCCGTGGATTCGAGAAATAGATCGCACAGGATCGGCGCAAGCGGGCTCCCGGGCGTCTGTCCCGCGACATGAGCGAGTTCGCGGAAGACGCTCGCGGCGATCGGGATTTCCTCTCGAGTGAGGTTGCGTTCCAGCTCGAAGAGAATGCCTCGGAAGTGTTCGGATGGTTCAATGGCCAGGGACCGTCCGACCCAACCGATGGCCTGGGCGATGTCGCGCTCGACGCCGCGGCCATAGGCGTAGTGCAGGCCGAGATTCCCCATCGCTTCCGCGTAGCCGGCGGCGGCAGCCTTGCGAAGCCATTCGTTGGCGGCGGCTTCGTCGCGTGTGGTCCCCAATCCCTCCGCAAGCATCAGGGCGGCGCGGTTCTGGGCCCAGACATCGCCAGCTTCGGCGGCGCGTTTTGCCCATGCAAAGGCGGCCGCGTAGTCCTGCCTCACACCACGACCTTCAAACAGGCACTGACTCACCTGCGCCATGGCCGGGAGCGAGCCAGCCTGCGCGGCTTCGTGAAAGTGTTCGAAGGCCGCTTCCTGGTCGATACTGCCGGCCCGGCCGTCGGCAATCATCCCTCCGAGGTAGACGT
The DNA here is from genome assembly GCA_003694825.1 of Verrucomicrobiota bacterium. Taxonomy (GTDB): domain Bacteria; phylum Verrucomicrobiota; class Verrucomicrobiia; order Opitutales; family Opitutaceae; genus J108. The sequence goes on from RFJS01000580.1 coordinate 745, forward strand.
GGGCGAGAATACTGCCGCAGGCAATCGCTTCGCGGTAGCACTCCGCGGCCTTCCGATCGCTGCGGAAGCGTCCGGGTGCGGTTTCATAGAGCCGGCCGAGGTGAGCCCAGGCTTCGGTGCTGCCCTGATCGGCCGCCCGTCGATACCACGCCTGCGCTGTCGAGAAGTCGGGTGTGCCGAGGCGGCCTTCCTGATGAAGCCGGCCGAGCAGAATCATCGCCTGGGCCGAGGCTTGCGCGGCGGCTTTTTCAAGCCAGTCGACCGCCTCCTGGAGTTGCTCAGCGGATGGGTGCGCCGCCCCGCCGGGGTTTTCGAGCAAGACGCGGGCGAGCATCACCTGGCCGTCGGCCCGGCCGGCTTCAGCCACTTTTCGCAGCAGGACCTCGGCGCGTTCGGGATCGGGAGCTACATATTGTCCGGAGAAATAGTAGCTCGAGAGCAGAAACATGCTGTCAATGTGACCGGCTTCGGCCGCGCGATGGAGCCAGTAGATGTGTGCCTGCGGGTCGGCGGGCACCCAGGGCCCTCCGCGCAGGATTTTCGCCAGGTTGCCCATGCCGATCGGTTCATCGGCTGAGGCCGCATCGAGGATCCAGTGTGTCGCGACGCGAAACCCGGGGCGGCAGGAGCCAGAGGGATCGAATTTCAGCCACCCCGGCGGCAGGGGCATGGCCGACTCGCCCTGGCTCATGGCCACGCGTTCCCATCGGGCGGCCTCGCCTTCGTCCTGGTCGACGTTGAAGCCGGTTCGGTATTTATAGGCCAGATACAATGTCGCCTGGCGCTGTCCGTCGTTGGAGGCGCTCTGCAGCAATTGCAGGGCTCGGGCTGGGTCGAGATCGACGCCGCCTCCGAGATCGTGTAGCACGCCGAGCGCAAAGCGGGCGTCGGGATCGTCGTCAGCGATCTCGGCCAGACCGGCGGCCACGGCTGAGAGACCGTCGTCCTCGAGGTGCCGCCAGATATCGTCGGTCCTGTCCGAGGCGTGGGCTGATGTCCCCGCCAGAAACGAAATAGCCGCCAGGGGAACTGTCGCCACAAAGACCCATCCCGCGAGGTATCGGCACGGTGTTGTCACGAAAACGCTTCGCATGAGGCAGCTGGAGAGAAACTTGCTGCACCGGCGAAGACGAGTCGAGATTGGACTGGCGGCGTGCATCGATCCGGATACCGTGTGTAGAGGCTGGCCATGGACAAACGCTCCCAGCATTGCTCCACACCCATGTCCGCCGCGTCGGTCCCTTCGCCCTCGTCGGTCCCCTCTGCCGAGGCGCGACAGAGCGATCCTGGCGCGGCGCAGGCATGGCACGCGTTCCTCGAGCACCTCTGTGTCGCCGTCGACCATCACGCCATCGTCGCCGTCACCGACGCCGAGGGCACGATCACCTTTGCCAATGATCGCTTCTGCGAGGTGTCCGGCTATTCGCGTGAGGAACTCGTGGGCAGCAACCACCGCATCCTCAAATCCGGCCGCCACGACGCGGCCTTTTTTGCCGAAATGTGGCAGACGATCAGCGCGGGGCGTATCTGGCACGGCCAGGTGTGCAACCGTGCCAAGGACGGGCGCCTCTATTGGCTCGAGACGACCATCGTCCCCTTTCTCGATCAGAGCGGCAAACCGGTGCAATACGTCGCGCTCCGCACCGAGATCACCCGGCTCAAGGAAGTCGAGGCGCAGCTCGGGCAGCTCACCCGCGAACTCGAGAAGCGCGTCGAAGAACGCACCGCCGAGTTGGAACGGGCCAATGCCCAGCTCAAAGAGGAGATGGAAAAGCGCCATCACGCCACCGAGCGACTCGCCCGTCGGGAGAGCCTTTATCGGCTGCTTTTTCAGTCCGTCACCGACTATTTCTACACCGTCGAAGTGCGCGACGGCAACGCGGTGCACACCGTGCACACCGGCGGTGTCGAGCGAGTGACCGGATACACCGCCGAAGATTTCGAGAAGGATCCCATGCTGTGGATCAAGATGGTGCCGGAGGAGGATCGGCCGGCCGTCCAGGAACAGGCCCGCCTCGCCCTCGCCGGCCAGAAGCCGCCTCCGCTCGAACACCGGATCATCCGCAAGGACGGCGGCATCCGCTGGATCCGCAACACCATCGTCATCCGTCCCGACACCGCCACCGGCACGATCTACTACGACGGTATCATCTCGGACATTACGGAGGCCAAAGAGGCGCAGGAGGAGATCCGCCGGCTCAATCAGGATCTCGAGCGGCGCGTCATCGAACGCACCGCCGAGCTGAAGAAGGCCCATGAGCAATTCAAGATGGTCTTCGAGCACGCCCCCGTCGGCATCAGTTGGGTCGAGTTCGGGCAGCCCAATATCTACCATCTCAACCGCAAGTTCTGTGAGATCATCGGCCTTTCCGAGGAAGAGGCCCGCGACTTTGACAACATCCTCGCCGCGACCCATCCCGACGATCGCGAGAAACAGCGCCGGTTTCTCGAGGAAATCTGGTCGGGGAAGCGCAATGAATTCACGCTCGAAAAGCGCTACGTCCACCGCGATGGCCGGATCGTCTGGGCCATCCTCACCGTCACGGCGCTGCGCGACGAACAGGGCAACATGCTCCAGCAGTTCGCCATGGCGGAGGACATCACCGAGCGTCACGAGGCCCAGGAGCAACTCCGCCGCAGCGAGCAGCGCTTCCGCCGCTACGTGGAAAACGCCAGCGAGATTCTGTATTCGCTCGATGGTGATGGACGGATTCTCTATGCCTCGCCGATCTGGACCGCCAAGCTCGGGCACGAAGTCGACGCCGTCATGGGCCGCTTCATGTCGGAATTCATTCACCCCGAAGACTACCCGGGCTATGCCGATTTTCTCGCCTTCGTGAGGGAACATGGGCGCTCCAATGTCAGCGTCGAATACCGCGCCCTGCATCGCGATGGCACCTACCGCTGGCATGCCTCCAGTGGCGCCGTCTACCGCGACGAAGCCGGCGAGCGCCTTTTCGTGGGGGTCGCGCGCGACATCTCCGAGCGCAAGCGCAACCAGGAGGAACTGCGTGCCGCGCTCGCGCAGCGGGAGGAACTGGCCGCGATCATCCATCGCTCCCCGTCGGTGGTCGTCCTCTGGCGAGCCTCGGAATCGGAGGGCTGGCCAGTGGAGTTCATCTCGCAGAACATCGCCCACTACGGCTACCGGCAGGAGGAATTCCTCTCCGGCGAGATCGGCTTCGGCGACATCATGCACCCCGACGACAAAGAACGCGTGCAGGAGGAGGTGCGCCGCCACGCCGCCGCCGGGCATCCGGAATATCGGCAGGAATACCGCATCCTCACCCGCAGCGGTGAAGTGCGCTGGGTGGACGACCGCACGGTCGTGCGCTTCGATGCCGACGGACGCGTCACCCACCACGAAGGCATTCTCACCGACATCACCGAAATGAAACTCGCTCAGGAGCGAGAGGCCGAGATGCGGGAGCGCGACCTGCGCACCGCCCGCGAAGTGCAGCGTCATCTCCTTCCTGCCGCCATGCCCGACGATCGCCGCTTCGAGGTGCACAGCCTCTACATTCCGTCGAAGCATATCGGTGGCGACTACTACGACTTCTTCGATGTCGGCAATGGCCAGTGGGTCTTTGTCGTCGCCGATGTCTCCGGGAAGGGAGCTTCCGCCGCACTCATGATGGCCGCTTGCCGGGCCACCCTTCGTCTCGAGGCGCGCCGCCACAAGACGGCAGCGCAGTTGCTCTCCACGATCAACCAGCTCCTTCACGGCGACATGCCCGATGGCATGTTCATCTCCATGGTTGTCGGTCTCCTTAATCCAGATACCGGCGAGCTCACGATCATGCGCGCCGGCCACGAAGTGCCGATCATCGTCCGGGCGGCCGGTGGCGTGGAGATGCCGCGCCCTTCGGGCATCGCCTTCGGGCTCGATGAAGGGCCGGTGTTCGACGAACTGCTCGAAGAGCACAAGCTCCGGCTCGCCCCGGGCGATCTCATGGTATTCTACACTGACGGCATCACTGAGGCGATGAACGAATCCGAAGAGGAGTTCGGACGCGACCGCCTCATCGATACCCTCGAGGCCGTGCGCGAAAAACCCGCCGCGGAGATCACCCGGGCCGTCGACGAAAGGCTCAGGCAATTCGCCGGCTTCAACGGCCTGCTCGACGATCGCACGCTGCTCGTCGTGCGGATGAAATGAACAGGCCGCTTCTCGGACGGGTTTCTTGAACTGCGAAGAAACCAGGAACCCAGGGGGAAGAGTGACACGGCAGAACTGTCGGTGAGGTCAGCGATGTTGCCGTGGGCAATCGATATGGAAGGCTTGTAGCAAGCCGTAGATCATGCCGCCTCCGGCCTCTCGCTTGATCATCCTTCCTGCACCGCCACGGGCAATCATTCTCGCCTCCATAGTCCGGATTCTGCCAGTCTTCGTAACGCCATTCGCGCGTCTGGGTGTGACCCCCGTCCGATCTCATGACTTTGTAGAGGCACTTTCGTGCCCGCACCCGACAAACGACTTTCCCTTCGGTTTTCTTGAACAGGCACCAAGACGGCCGTGGGGAAAAGAACCAGACTTTCAAACTCCTGAAGCCCTGATCAATCGCTTGCCCGATTTATTGCGATAGACATATCAAGGATCACGGATCGACCCCTTTCTGGTATCCCATCCGCGCATCTACAAATTAACTACATCATTAAACCCAACACCGTTGGCCGCCCCTCAGCATTCTGGGAAATCCGCACTCAGTTCTGCCATCCTCCCCAAAAAACGTTGAGCGCAGCGATCCTCCACGTCGTTCCAGTTCCTATCGAACTCGATCCATTGCTGCAAAGAAAACTTTGGCGTTAAACCAGTATCGATGGAACGGCTTGTCCGCCGGCGAATCAATTCTTCGCACGATTTTGTGAGGTAATGGTTTATACGAATCGAGCCGTCAACGCGGTTTGTCGAACGCGCTTCTGTCACTGGGAACCCACCTTGGTCGACGATCTGAAAGTCGCCGCGACATTCGAATAGATGACCACCGGCGACAGGGCGAACGATCCTTTCCGGAATAACAATGCACTTGTGGTGTTGGTCCGGATTTCGATGCCGCAAGGTAAATCGGCGGATTACTGGTTCGGATGTCGCATGGACCTGGTTGGATGTGCCATACAAAAACCATGGAACAGCTACCCCTGCGTTCTCCGTATACTTTTCAAGTGCCTCTCCGAGCTGAAACCCCTCTGAATCAAAAAGGAATTCATCGTCATCGATGAATGCGAGCCACTCTCCTGCTTTGGTGGTGCCTGCACGAACGCTTCGATTTGTAACCCTGTTCAAGCAATCCATATAAACAGCGCCCTGCTGATACATTCCGGGCCAATCAAACAACTCTACGAATCCCCGACTGATAAACGGAAAAAGAACGCGATGAAAGGCATCGGTTGAATCGTTGTTATAAAGATAAAAATGGTCAACTCCAGAGGCGAGGTGAAACAGTAACCACTCGCGCAGATAGTCCGCTGCGTTTCTGAAAACCAGACA
>RFJS01000123.1 GCA_003694825.1 Verrucomicrobiota bacterium
GGCCGCCCTTTTCTGCTGCTTGTCGTGCTCGGTGGGCTCGTCGACGATCTCCGCCAGGGTGAAGTAGTTGGGCAGGCTCACCTCGCGGCTGCGCCCGAGGTATTCGAGCCGGGCGCGGCCGGCGATGGTCACGCCCTCCGCCGCCACGGCATCCGGAGACACGGCCACGTAGTAGAAATTTCGATGCACGACTTCGTCCCCGACCGTCGTCTCCAGGGCCACATGGCAGGCCGAGGCGGCCCATGCTGGCGGCACGCGCCAGCCGAGCGCGCCGAGATCCACGCTCGCGTCGGGCGGAATCACCACCGGCCGAACCGCCTCGTGTTCGCAACGCCCATCCAGAGCAAAGACGCGCAACCGCACCGCCGCCGACACTTCCGCATGGGTATCGTTGACCGCGAACACGCGCGCATCGATGACCTCCCCCGGATGCCACACGAACCGCTCGAAATCGACGAGGCCGATGATCGGCTTGCAGGCGTTGCGATACCAGTAATACACCGGCTTCGGGCAGCCGAACCAGTCGATGTGTTCGCGATGAAAGGACGGCCAGGAGGCGTTGAGCTGCCAGGTCCAGCAGCCGGAGCACTCGTACTTGTTCGCCCGGGAGAACTCCATATTCATCCGGCTGTCGATGCAGTGAAACACCGCGGCGTGGAGCAGCGCCTGTTCCCAGGATGACGCCTCGCCAAAGGGCCGGGACACCTGCTCCCATTCCCGATGCTGGGCATGGTGATTCTGATACACCGTCCAGTCGATCGGCCAGCGCGACTCGGCCGGCACGAACTTGCTGATGCTCTCCGGCCGCGCCGGCGAGCGGCCCACCGCACACTCGCTGCGCAGGAGCACGAGGCGCCGGCGTCCCGGAAGCAGATCCCGGTATTTGTTGGTCGTGTAATAAGGCGTCGATACGAGCCCGCCGTGCCGGTCTCCCCGGTACGGCGACCCCCGGCGAAACTCGCGCGTGCCATCGACCTCGGCCACGAGGGCGGCGATGGCGTCGATGATCGGCTTGTTCTCAGGATTGTCCGGGTTGAACTCGTTGCCCCCGCCCCAGAAAGCGATCGAGGTCCGCTCCCGCAGGCGGATGATCTCACTGCGGGCGTTCTCCAGGAAGATCCGTCGGTCCATCGCCGGCGCCGACCCGCAGGCGAACCAGAATTCCTGCAGGCAGAGCAGGCCGAGCTCGTCGCAGCAGTCGTAAAAGTAGTCCGACTCCGTGAGGCCGCCGCCCCAGACGCGGATGAAGACGTAGTGGGCATCGCGCGCCAGCTCGAGCAGCCGGCGCACATGCGTGTCGCGGTCGCGGTAGAGATTGTCCACGGGACACCAGTTCGTGCCCTTCGAAAAGATGCGCACGCCGTTGACCACGAGGGTCCACGGGTAGGGCTTGCCGACGATCGACCAGAGCCGGTTGCTCTGCCCGCTCTCGGCGAGGACGCCCTCGTCGTTGGTGTTCGGCACGAATTCGATGCGCCGGAACCCCACGCGCCGCGTGCGCCGGTCGCAAATCTCGCCCCCCGCGGTCTCCAGGGTCGCTTCCACTTCGTAGAGCGGCTGCGGACCGAATCCGTTGGGAAACCACAATTGTGGATCCGGGATGTCGACTTCCGCCTCGTAGCGAACGCCGCCCCGCCCGACCCGGCACACCGACTCGCGCGCCTCGCCCCCCGGCGCGCGCACCGACACGCGCAAGAGGAGCGGCTCATCGCTTTCGTCGAGCCGCTCGACGACACCCCGGAACCGGACGGCGGCCGTGTCCAACGACTCGCCCACCGCCGCATGGATGCGCGTCTCGCCGAAGCGCGCCGTCTGCGTCCACTCCAGCACCACCGGTCGCCAGATGCCCACGGCAATGAGGTGGGGGGACCAGTTCCAGCCATAGGCATATTGAGGCGTGGGCCGCTGCGTGCGGATGTGCGCCGAGCTGTTTTGAAACCCGCGCTCGTTCGGCTGCGTCCCGTCCTCCCAGGCCCGTTCCTGGGTGCGCACCCGCACGGCGAGGCGGTTGCCCTTCTCCCGCAGCAACGCCGGATCGAGATCGAAGGACTGCGTCAGAAAGCTGCCCTCCCACACGCCGAGCTGCACGTCGTTGAGCCAGGCCTCGGCCCGATAGTTCACTCCCTGGAAGGTGAGCCGGTAGACCCCGTCGAGCCGCGGCAGGTCGAAGTCCTTGAGAAACCACCACTCCTTCTGCTCCATCCACAGGATGTCGCGGTTGTTCATCCCGATGTAGGGATCCGTAATGCGCCCGGCGGCGAACCAGGCCGCCTGCGCCGTCACCGGCACCGAGGCGGTGACGCAGTCGTCGGGCTCGAAGTCACGCTGATAGGGGCGGCCGGCCTGCCCGAGGAAGCCGGTATCGAAATCCCGGGGAAAAATACGCCAGCCGGAGGAGATATCGATGGTCGTGTGCACGTGGTCTTGCGGAGGGGTTGAGGGTTGCAGCGAAGCCCCGGCAAGGGGCGGTCGGGAAACGCCTACAGGACCGCCGCGCCGGAGGCAATTTATATTTATTAGGCCGAGAAATTCCGTCCCCGCCGACGCCGAGCGGCCGCCGGGGATGGAGCGCGGCACACTCTCCACTCGACACCTCCCCGGCGCGGGGCCAAGCATCCCGGCGTCCGTGCTACGCTTCATCGCATCACGCATTCTTCAGGCCGTGCCCACGCTGTTCGTGCTGATCACGGTGACCTTCTTCATGCTGCGAGCCGTCCCCGGGGGACCGTTCTCGGCGGAGAAGGCCGTGACGCCGGAGGTGCTGCGCAATCTCGAAGCGCACTACGGCCTGGATAAGCCGCTCTTCGAACAATACACGGCCTACCTCGGCTCGCTGCTGCGGGGCGATCTCGGCCCGTCGTTCAAATACCCGAACCGCACGGTCAACGAAATCATCGCACAGAAGCTGCCCGTCTCCCTCGAAATGGGCGCCTGGGCGCTGCTCGTGGCCCTGGTGTTCGGGCTGACCTTCGGCATCGTCGCCTCACTGCGGCCGAACACCGCGCTCGACTACATTCCCTCGGCGGTGTCGATGATCGGCATCTGCCTGCCGACCTTCGTGCTCGGCCCGCTGCTGGTGCTGCTCTTCGCCATCACCCTGGGCTGGTTCAACGCTTCGGGCTGGTATGGGCCGAGCGACCGGGTGCTGCCGGCGATCACACTCGGGGGCGTCTACGCCGCCTACATCGCCCGCCTCACCCGCGGCGGGATGCGCGAGATCCTTTCCCAGGATTTCATCCGAACCGCCCGGGCGAAAGGCGCGTCGGAGGCGCGGGTGATCCTGCGGCACGCCCTCAAGGGCGGCCTGTTGCCCGTCATCTCCTTCCTCGGTCCGGCCATGGCGGGGATCATCAGCGGCTCATTCGTGATCGAGACGATTTTCCAGATCCCCGGGCTCGGCCGGGAGTTCGTCAATTCCGCCTTCAATCGCGACTACACCCTCGTGACCGGCACGGTGATCCTCTACGCCGTGCTCATCATCGGCTTCAACCTGCTCGTGGACATCGTCGTGGTGTGGCTCGATCCGCGCCTGCGCCACCAGCATTGACCCGCGCCTCTCGCCTCCCGTGACTGCCTCGGCCAGCCCAGCTTCCTCCCCTGCTCCCGGCCGGCCGGCTCCCGAAGCCGAGCCGGCGGAAAAAGGCGTGTCCCTCTGGCAGGACGCGTGGCATCGGCTCTGTCGCAACCGCCTCGCGCTCTTCGGTGGGGTCACCCTCGTGGTTCTCGCCGTGGCGTGCCTGGTGGGGCCGTGGCTGATGTCGACCGGCTACCAGGAGCAAAATCTGCAGCTGGGAGCGTCCCCGCCGAGCGCGGAGCACTGGCTGGGCACCGACGTGCTCGGGCGCGACATGCTCGCGCGGATCCTCTACGGGGGGCGCATCTCGCTCGCCGTGGGGCTGTGCGCGACCTTCGTCTCGCTGACCATTGGCATCGTGTGGGGCGCGGTGGCCGGATTCTTCGGGGGCAAGCTCGACGCGGTGATGATGCGCATCGTCGACATCCTCTACGCGCTGCCCTTCACGATCTTCGTGATCCTGCTGATGGTCTTCAGCGACGCCATCGCCAAGCAATACAACCTCGGGGCGACGTGGAACCTGCTCATCCTCTTCGCGGCCATCGGCGCGGTGGAGTGGCTGACCATGGCCCGGATCGTGCGCGGACAGATCATGGCCCTGCGCCGGCAGGAATTCATCGAGGCCGCCTTCTCGCTCGGACTGAGCCGACGCCGGATCATCTTCCGCCACATGCTGCCCAACATCCTCGGCCCGGTCATCGTCTACACCACGCTGACCATCCCGGCGGTGATGCTGCTCGAGGCCTTCCTCAGCTTCCTCGGACTCGGCGTGCAGCCGCCCATGAGTTCGTGGGGATCGCTCATCAAGGAAGGCGCCGACAAGATGGAGGAGTATCCCTGGCTGCTCATCTTCCCGGGCACGATCTTCTCGCTCACCCTCTTCTCGCTGAACTTCCTCGGCGACGGCCTGCGCGACGCGCTCGACGTGCGCGCCTCGAAAGACTGACCACCCATCGATGGATTTTCGCCGGTTTCTTCCCTACACGAAGTATTTCCGCGGCACGCGCCTCGCCCTTTTCTGGGCGCTGGTTTGCGCGGGCGTCTACGGCATCGCGAGCGGCTTCGGGCTGCCGTTCATGATCCAGTATGTTTTCCCGAAGGTCTTCGATTTCAACGCCCCGCCCCTCGATCCGTGGGTGCTGGCCGGATACGTGTTGTGGCTGCCGGGCGTCTTCCTCGTGCGCGGCCTCGCCGGCTACCTGAACATCTACCTGATCAACCTCTGCGGCGTGCGGGTGCTCAAAAAGATCCGCACCGAGTTCTTCGCGAAACTGCAGGCCCTGCCCGTCGCCTTCTTCGACCGCCACTCCACCGGCGACCTGCTCTCGCGCGCCACCAACGACACCAACCAGCTCCAGCAAACCGTCACCCTCGTCTCCAACGAGATCTTCCGCCAGCCCATCACCCTGCTCGGCGCCATCGGCGCGCTCATCTACCTCTCCACCAAACACAACGACGTCGTCTTCCTCCTACTGTTCTTCGCCATCGTCCCGATCACGGTTTTTCCGATACGCATCATCGGTGGAAAACTCCTGAAGAAGGCCCGGCTGCTGCAGGGCGAGCTGGGCTCGGTCACCGACCGCATGAGCGAAAACCTCAATTCGCGGCTCGAGATTCGCGCCTTCGGCCTCGAACAGCGCGAAATCGAATCGTTCCGGCGGCTCATGGACCAGTTGATCCACGCGCAGATGAAGGTGGTGAAATACGCCGAGGCCCTTTCGCCCCTGATCGAGATCCTCAGCGCCGCCGGTGTCGCCATCGCCTTTCTCTATGCCCACCTCGTGCAGATCCCGCTGGAGACGTTCGTGGCGTTGGTCGGCGCGCTCTACATGAGCTACGACCCGGTCAAACGGATCGGCCGGCTCAGCAACGAACTGAAAAAGGGCGAAGGCGCCCTCGAACGGATCGAAGCGATCCTCAAGGAACCGGTCACCATCACCGACCCCGAGAACCCTGTGCCCGTGCAACGGCTCCGCGGCGAGATCCACTTCGACAACGTGTCCTTCGCCTATGGCGACGAACCGGTGCTGCGCGGCATCACCACCCACATCCCGGCCGGCACGGTCTGCGCCCTCGTCGGCCCGAGTGGCGCGGGCAAATCGACCTTCGCCCGCCTCGTCCCGCGCTTTTACGATGTCGTCTCCGGCGCGGTGAAGATCGACGGGATCGATGTGCGGGCCATGCGCCTGGCGGACCTGCGGGCCAATATCGCCATCGTCTCCCAGGAACCGATCCTCTTCAACGACACCGTGCGCAACAACATCCTCGTGGGCCGCCCCGACGCCACCGCCGAGGAAGTGGAAGCCGCCGCCCGCAACGCCTACGCCGACGACTTCATCCGCAAGCTGCCCCAGGGCTATGAAACGATCGTCGGCGAACGCGGCGCCAGCCTCTCGGGCGGCCAGCGCCAGCGCCTCGCCCTCGCCCGCGCCTTTCTCCGCAACGCCCCCATCCTCATCCTCGACGAAGCCACCTCCGCGCTCGACGCCGAGAGCGAGGAGATGGTGCAAAAGGCCCTCGCCCGCCTCGTCGAGGGCAAGACCGTGCTGATCATCGCCCATCGCTTCAGCACGATCCGCATCGCCTCGCGCATCCTCGTCTTCGACGCCGGCCGCATCGTCGGCGAGGGCGACCACGACACGCTTCACGCCGGCAACGACGTGTATCGGCGCCTCTACGACAAACAGCGCTGAGCCGCCGCCGTCCCCATCGCCTCGGCGCCCCCCGGTGTCCGCCTGTCGAAAATGAAAAAGAGGCGCGACCCACGGAAGGCCGCGCCTCGGTTCAGACGCTGAGAGAAACTGCTCTTCAGGCGGGAACGGCCCGCCGGATGCCGCCGCTCAGAACCGCCAGGTCACCCCGCCGGAGACCTGGCGCCCCGGCGCCAGCACAGCGGGAATCTCCTCGAAGCCGCTGTTCCAGAGGTTGTCCACCACGAGGGCGACATCGAACTCCGGACGACTCTCGGGGATCCAGTGCAGCCCGAGCGAGCTGAGCACCGCGCGATCGCCCGAGCCACGCAGCGCGTTGGGCTCCTGAACGCGAAATTCGTTGTCGCTGCGCAGCTCGAAGCCGCCGCCGAGTTCGGCCACGATCGCGAGCGTGAACCGGTGTTTCGGAAAGTTCAGCGCGTAGAAGCTGGCATCGACGTCCGCGCCGAAATAGTCGGAACGTTTGGCCAGCCAGGTATAGCCGGCCACCACGCGCACCGCTTCCCACGAACGCGCCGCCACGAGCTCCACGCCGGTGGTCTCGACTTTCACCGCGTTCGCCGACCGGGCCGCGCTCGAGGAAAAGCTGTAGGTCCAATCGACCATCGGATCGTCGCGCCGGTGGAAGAGTGCGGCATGCACGCTCCAGTCCCCGGCGCGGCGCTGCACGCCGATCTCATAGTTGCGCGCCTTCTCACGGCCGAGATTCGGGTTGCCCCGGAAAAGGCCACCGGTGGAGGAGGCGTTGAGTGTGATGTAGGCGGGCACGCGCGTGCTCTCGCTGGCCTGCGCGTAGACTCGCGTCAGCGTCCCGGCCGCCGCATCCGCCTGCTCCCAGGCCACTTCGGCCATCGGCGAGACGGCGCCGCTGTCTCGATTGGTGTCGTCATAGGCGGCCCCGATGCGCAGCTCCCACTCGCCCTGTCCTTCGCTCACCCAACGGCGAGAGGCGAGACCGGCCAGGCGCCAGTAGCTGCGCGACATAAACGTGCCGTGAGTCAGATTGGTCGAGTCGATGGCGTCCGCCGCGCCTTCGGCCCGCATGTCGAGATGCCAGTCGCCCCCGACCGGCGTGCGCACCCGCAGGACACCCCCGGTCACGCGCGTCTCGTGCTCGAAGGGATTGTAGATCCCGGGCCGGTAGCGATCGAACTCGTAGTCGTCGCGGTTGACCCGGTAGTGCACCGAGGCGTCGATGACGGCTTCGCCGCGCCGCAGGGTGTGCGAGGCCACGAGCAGGGTCGTGCGGACATGCTCGGTTTCCGATACACCGAAAGGGGTATACATGTTCGGCCAACCGAAGAACTTGTCCTGGTAACCCGCGAAGAACTGGGTCGCCGAGGCCTCGCCGCGGAGCTCGAGCCGGCCCGCCACCCGCCAGAACTCGTGGTCACCATCCTTCACTGTGCCGTCCGATCGCGAGTAGGCGACCCCGCCGTCGAAACCGATCTGCGGACGCCCCGCCTCCGCCGCACGAAGGACCTGCCCGAAGTCGGCGCTGCCGCGCAACAGGGCATCGGTGCCCGCCACCGCCGTCACCTGCCCGCCCGTGGCGACCGGCCGCCACGCGTAGTCGATGGTCGCCGTAGTCGCATTGAGCCCGGCGAAGGCATGATCCACCCCGGTGGAGATCTGCGGCACGCCGAGCATCATCGGCGGCACCGGCAGCTCGGCCGTGTAGTGCCCCGTCATCGGGTCAAAGATGGTCATGCCACCGACCTGCATCGAGGTGCCCTCGAAGATGCCGCCGCGCACGGTGATGTCGCCCTGCGCCTCGCCGAAACCGCGCGACTGCAGGTCGACTCGCGGCTCGAACCGCAACGACGAGACCGGCGCCGCGTAGCTCGAGGCCGGTTCCTCGTTGGCCACTCGGCTTTCCGTGAGCACGAAATCGGGGAGCTCGACGACCTCGGCCTCCTGGCCGAGCAGGGTCGGCGCCGTCCCGAGCGTCAGGGGCAGCGCAAACAACCACGACGAGCGGATGGTGTTCGCCACTGGATGCGTTTTCATCTCGGCGGGACGAGAAGAAGACCAACGCCGGGTTTCAATCCTTAAATGTTAGCCGCGTAGTTTTATTAGCCTAACAAACCCCCTTTCCGGTCAGGCCCCGCTCCCGACCGGCTAACTTTGGTGACCGTCCGGGCAGCCGGGTGCCGGGGACAAAAATTTTGAGACATCGGGTGCAACTTTCCGCCGCCGAACCGGGTTGAGCAAAGGAAACCACGAAATGCCCTGCCCATGAACTCCCTGCTCAAAGTGCTCTTTTTCGCCACCGTCGTCATCGGCCTTGCCTGGCTGGTCTCGGAGGTGGGTGGCGCAGCCGTGGGCCTCACGGTCGGCGCGGCGATCCTGATCGGGGGGCTGCTTCTCACCGGGATCGTCTCCTTCGCGGCCATGACGCTGGGGGCGGTATGCAGCGTCCTCGGGGTGATCGTCGGCCTGGTCATCCTCGTGCTTTGCGCGCCCATCCTCATCCCGTTGCTGATCCTCGCCGCGCCCTTCCTGGTCATCGGCGGCATCCTCGCCGCGCTCGCCAGCCTCTTCTGCTGATCGCCGCGCCGACGCCCGCGCGTGCGACGGAAGCGACTGAACGTTAGTCGCTTGCCGGGCGTTCGGCTTGTTCCTATCACCGGGGGCCATGCACACGCTCGCAAGGCCCTTGCCAGGCGCACTCAGCGGTCCTCGACTCCGACGCGGTCGAGGCCCGGCCTCCGGCCGCAGCCGCAGGAGGACGCGGCGATGAGAATCATCGTCGTCGGCGCCGGCGAAGTCGGGTCGTTCATGGCTGAGACGCTCAGCGCCAACGACCACGACGTCATTGTCATCGAGAACGACGAGCGCATCGCGCGCATGGTGGACGAGAACCAGAACGTGCGCGTGATCTGCGACCGCGGCAGCTCGGCCCGAGCCCTGGCGGCGGCGGAAGTGCAGCATTGCGACTTCTTTCTCGCACTGACCAACAACGACGAAACGAACCTCGTCGCGGCCTCGCTGGCCAAGGCGATGGGCGCCGGCAACACGTTCGCCCGCGTCCACGACGACACGTTTCGCGACACCTCCAAGTTCAACTACCAGGACCATTTCGGGATCGATCTGCTCATGAATCCCGAGCGGCTCGCCGCGGTCGCCCTGGCCAAATACATCCGCAATCCCGACCGCGTCGCCGTCGAGGACTTCGCGCGCGGCCAGGTCGAGGTCCAGCTCGTCCCCGTCGATTCCGGGGCCAAAGCCGCCGGACAGGCCCTGAAGGATCTGCGCCTGCCGCCGGCCACGCGCATTGCGCTCATCCAGCGGGGCGAGGAGACGATCGTGCCGACGGCGGAGTGCGTGATTCATCCCGGCGACAAGGTCACGCTATGCGGCCCCCCCGAAGTGCTGTTCGAAATCCGCGGCATCTTTTCGGCGGGGAAAGACGGCAAACGCGACCGGCGCGTGGTGATCTTCGGCGGCGATGAGATCGGCATCTCGCTGATCCGGTTGCTGAGCAACCCCCGTTTCAAGCTCCGCGTGATCGAGAGCAACCCGGCGCGGTGCCGCTTCATCGCAGATCAGTTCCCCCACGTCTCGGTCATCCAGGGCGAAGGCACCTCACTGCGCCTCCTGGAGGAAGAACAGGTGGGAGCGGCCGACTACTTCATCGCCTGCACGCGCGACGACGAGGACAATGTCATGACCTGCCTGCAGGCCCGCAAACTCGGCGTGCAGCACGTCTACCTCGCCTTCAATCGCGCCGACTACAACGAGATCGTCCAGACATCGAAGGAAACGCTCGGGGTCGAGGTCGCCGTTTCGCCCCGCATCGTCGCCGCCGAGGAGATCCTGCGCTACATCAGCCGGGAACGCTACGTGGAGCTGGGCACGCTCCCGGGCGGCGGCGGCCGCCTGATCGAGTTTCGCGTGGCGCCCGGCAGCAATTGCGCGGGCCGGAAGATTCGCGAACTCGGCTGGCCTCCGGGCTCGATCATCCTCGTGGTGCAGCGCCGGGGCCGGGCGGTGGCGCCGGGTCCCGACGAAACCGTCCAGCCCGGAGACCGGCTGCTGACCATCCTCAAACCGGAGCTGTTCGACACGGTGCTGGCACAGGTGAGTTGATCCCCCGCCTTCCCGATTCACACGGCGCATGAACTATCGGCTCATCCTCCGCTTGCAGAGCGTGATCGTGGCGTCGATCGCCCTGGCCTTCCTCTCGTGCTACGGCGTGTCGCTGTTTCCCTCGCCCATTGCGGACGAGGCGGTGGCAGGCGCCGCCTTTATCGAGTGCACCATCGTCGCGATCATCCTGGCCATCATCCTGTTTTTCTTCAGCCGAGGCGCACAGGTGCGCCTGTTTCGCAAGGAAGCGCTCGCCACGATCGGCCTGGGCTGGCTCACCGCCAGCGCGGTCGGCGCGATGCCCTACGTGCTCATCGCCGACCTGACGCCGATCGAAGCATTTTTCGAAACCGCTTCAGGGCTGACCACCACCGGCGCTTCGGTGCTTTCCGACATCGAGGCGCTCCCCCACAGCCTGCTGTTCTGGCGCGCCCTCAGCCAGTGGATCGGCGGCATGGGCGTGGTCGTGTTCTTCGTGGCCATCCTCGGGTTTCTCGGGGCCGGGGCCAAGACGCTCTACTCGAAGGAAGCCTCGGGTTCGACCGCGGACTTTCACCAACCGCGAGTCCAGTCGGCGGTCCTGCGGCTCTGGCTGGTTTACATCGCGATCTCGCTCGGCTGCACCCTCACCTACTGGTTCGGCGGGATGAACCTCTACGAGGCGCTCTGCCATATGTTCGCGACCGTCTCGACCGGCGGTTTCAGCACACGCAACGCCTCGATGGCCGCCTTCCACAGTCCGTTTCTCGAGTGGGCGTCCATCGTCTTCATGGTGCTCGGTGGGGCCAGTTTCCTTCTTCTGCTGCAGATTCCCGCCGGGCGATTCTGGATCATCCGGCGCAACACCGAGCTGCACGCCTACCTCGGCATCCTCATCGGGGCCTCCGCGGCGATCACGTTTTTCATTATCGGCTCCCCCGGGACGGAGACGCTGCATGCGGCGATCCGGGCCGCCGCCTTTCAGGTGACCTCCATCATGACCACCACCGGATTTGCGACGGCGGATTTCGACCTGTGGCCCACCTTCCCGAAGGTGTTGCTGCTCGCCCTGATGGTCATCGGCGGGTGCTCGGGCTCGACCGGCGGCGGGGCGAAGGTGGTGCGCATCGTCGTCGCTTTCAAAGTTGGCCTGCGCAGCATCGACCGGGAGTTTCGGCCGCGGCTCTACCGGCGCATCCACATGAACGGCAAGCCGCTGGAGGAGGACAACGTCAACGACATCGTCGTCTTCCTCACGCTTCTCGGCGGCATCTGTCTTTGCGCGGTGCCCCTCACCTCGATTTTCGAACCCACCCTCAGCCTCGAAGCTGTGATCTCGGCGGTGTTCGCCTCGATCTTCAACGTCGGCCCCGGCCTGGGCGAGGTCGGCCCGACCTGCAACTACGCGGGCCTGCATGACTACACGAAATTCGTGCTCGCCCTGCTCATGATCATGGGCCGCCTCGAACTCTACGCCATCCTGGTTCTCTTCCGCCGCGCCCTGTGGAAGACGTTTGAATAGGATCGCCGCCCGCATTTCGGGCAGCGGGGCGAGGAGGACGATCCCGACGGTGTTAACGACGACGCCGGACGAGACTCCAGACCGATGATTGTGGATACAAAAAAACCGCCGGCGTTTCGGCCGGCGGCAGGAATTTTCTCAATGGATCAATAAGTCCGGCGAACAGCGGTCACTCGTCGCCGTCGTTGCCGATGGCCTCGACGGGGCAGCCTTCCATGGCTTCCATGCAAAGCTGCAACTCCTCGTCATTCTCCGGCTGCTTCACGACGTAGGAATAACCGCCGTCCTCATTACGCGTGAAGTTCGCGGGTGCGGTTTCGCGGCAAAGATCGCAATCGATGCACTGGTTATCGACGTAGAACTTACCCGGAGCATTCTCCGGCCATTTTTCAGACTTGTCGGCCATATTGCGCATTAGAAACGCTGCACGACCGCTGTCAAGCGAGCCA
>RFJS01000124.1 GCA_003694825.1 Verrucomicrobiota bacterium
ACGGCAAAGGAGGGCAGGGTGAAGGTGATGCGGTCGCCGCTGGCCGTGAAGGTCAGCTCGACCGGCGCGGGCGCGTCCACGCTCATCCAGGAGACGTGGACCGAGGAGCTGGTGAAGCCCGACGGGATATCGACGGTGACCGTGGCGGCGGGTGCGGGCTGGATGACCTGGGTGTCGGGGTCGGCGGGGAGGGTGATGTCGTGGTTGACGAGGTGGTAGACGTGTGAGCCGTCGGTCATCTCGTAGCGGTGCATGTGCACGGTGGCCGGCAGGGTGGTGTCGACGGCCGGCGCCAGCACGGGGTCCACGGCGGCGGTCCACGAATCGCGCGCCGCCTGCAGGGCCGTGGCGTTGGAGGACGTGACTTCCCACAGGCTGCCGTTGGCGGTGGCGGCGTTGGTGTCGTAGTCCGCGCCGAGGTTGGCGGCGAAGGCGATGACCTTGCCCGAGCCGACCGTGGCCGTGGCGTCGGATCCAAAATAGTCGTCGAGGGTGCGGGCCGCCGAGCGATCGGCGCCGTTTTCGTCGAGATCGGCGACCTGGCCGAGGCCGATGACGACGCCACCGTTGTTCAGGTAGGTTTCGATTTTCGAAACCTGGGCGTCGGTGAGCATGCGGGCGCGGGGGAGGATGATCGCGGCGTAGCGGCTGAGGTCGGCGGTGGCGAAGGGGTCGGTCCCGTCACGCCGGCCGGGGTGGCCGGCGAAGAGCACATCGGCGGGGCGGTGCACTTCGGCGAGCAGCTTGATGATCCCGCGATAGCCGTTGGTGTAGCCGCCGGGGTCGGCTTCCTCGTAGGCTTCGTTGTAGACGACGGCGACTTCGCCGGCGCGCGTGAGGTTGAAGAGTTCCGGATGGGCTTCCGGGAACCGCAGGATGGGCGCGAGGGCGGTGAGACGCTCGCCGTAATTGTGGTAGGCGACCCAGTCGTTCGGGATCTGGTAGAGCCCGCCGCAGGAAAAGGTGGCGGCGGCGAAGATCTTGCTCAATTCGGTGATGTGCAACGGCCCGAAGGGATCGTTGGAGCCGTTGAGTGAGCCGGTGTTGGCCGGGAAGTTCCACGACCAGAAACGCTTTCCGAAATTTTGTGCGTTTTTGTAGACGTGTTCGAGATTCCGATACGGATAGCCGAGGGAGTCGAGGAAGGTCTCGGCCATGCCGAAGTCGAGCACGTCGATGTTGTCCCACTGGCGGTGGTTGATATAGCGGTTGGCGCCAAACCAGGCCGGGCGGCCGTGGGTGGTGGAGGCGTAGTCGCCGATGGCCGTGGTCCATTCGGTGAAGAAGGCGCGCTCGGTGGCGCGAATATGAGCGAGCCAGGCCCGATAGAGGTCGTCGTTGGGCGGGTTGCCGGCGAATGAGGCGGAGTCGGTGTAGCCGCCGCCGGCCGGTGAGCGCAGGTGGTCGCGATAGTCGAAGGTGGCCACGTCCGTCACTCCCATGGCGGTGAGCTCGGCCGGGGAGTAGTTGACCTGCAGGTAGGTGCGGAATCCGGCGATGACCTCGTCGTCGAAGCTGATGGCCGGAAGGTCCGGAGCGGCGGTATCCAGGAGGAAATACGTGGCGCCGAGGTCGGCCGCGAGTTTGCCGGATGCGATGAGGTATTGCCGATAGGCGGAGCGCGTGAACACGGGGAATGTGGTCACCGTGCCATCGAGATTGACGGCGAAGTATTCGGGCCCCCAGGAGTCGTTGGCATCGGTTTCCACCGCGCCATGCGCGAAGTAGGCGGCGTAGCGGATACCCTGGGCCTGCCATTCCGCAATGGCCGCCGCCGCCTGATCCCGGGCTTGCTGGGACCAGGTGTGGTCGATCCAGCCGAAGTCGTCGACGACGACCGCGGGGCGGGTGCCGGCGGCGTAGATGGGGCGGGGACCAAAGGTGGTGCGGGCGTCGTCGGGATCACCGGGAGCCGCGGAAAGGAGCGAGGCCGTTGCGACGAGTGCGGCGACAGCCAGATGCCGCACGAGCGTGGAAAAGGCAGGTGACTTCATGGCGCTATCAGTTGTCATAATGGGGGTTGTTTCCCCCATTCGGTGACAGCGCGCCGGGTCCGTAACGCCTGGGTGATTTCCGCAGGCGGAGTGGAGGATTTTGACGAATTTTATGAGATCGACACGGCGGGCGCGGGCTGACGGGTGTGCTGCATGTGGGGCGGCGCGCAAGGTGTGGGAGCGAGTCCGGAGAATGGCTGTGTCGAGGCGCGGGCCGGAGAGGAGCTGTCGAGGGGCTGACTCGTTCGATTTCGGGGCGTTTCATTGATCGGCTTCGAGAAGGGGCGGGAGGGCTACGCGTGTGGAAAAGAAAACCCGCGACCGGGCGGTCGCGGGTGGAGAGATCCCTCGCAATGCGCTTGCCTGTGCGAAGCCGAGGCGGGGTCAGGAATTCGGTTCGGCCGCGGCGGCAGCGGGGGTGTCGGTTTCAGCGGTCTCTTTCAAAGGGACGAGTTTGACGTCGATGGGGTTGGGCTTGAGGCCGTTGGTCGCACCGGTGGCGACATCGATGCCGGCGCCGATGAGACCGCCGACGATGGCGTTGCCAGCCATGCCGACGCCACCGGCCGTCACCGGAGCGCTGGTGACATCGACCTCAATCGGTTCGTAACCCTCTTTGGTGATGTGAACCTTTCCCTCGAACTTGCGGCTGAGCTTGAAGGAGGTGGGCGTTTTGCCGTGCAGGTCAACGTTCGGGCCTTCGACATGAACTTCTGCGCCAGCAGGATCACTTGTGACCACGAGGGTATCCTTTGTGCCGCGGGTGACAGTGGCGCAGCCGGACAGGATGGATGCGGCGAGGGCGAGGCAGATGACAGAGAGAGCGTATTTAACGGTATTCATGGGGTGAGGCTGATAGAGAATAATGACCTGCCTTCCAGGAATGCCGCGACGACACCCGAGCGGTGGTGCCTCCATGCGGGGTCATTGTGGATACCCGGAATCAGGCGGAGACGAATGGAGATTCAGACGTTTGTGCAGTGAGTGTCAAAG
Organism: Verrucomicrobiota bacterium; assembly: GCA_003694825.1. GTDB lineage: Bacteria > Verrucomicrobiota > Verrucomicrobiia > Opitutales > Opitutaceae > J108. The sequence continues at coordinate 2,988 of RFJS01000124.1, forward strand.
GACGATCCCTCAGAGAATCCCCGTTTTTTTGTCAGGTGATCACCGTAGTCGTGCTGTTCCGGCGAAGCGGTGGTGCGCATGGCGCCGAAGAGCCCATTCCAAAGGGCGCTCAGGATGTGAGAATCGTCGTCACGGACTCTCTTGCGGCGGGGAGGCGCGCCGGAGGAGCGGCGGCGCAGTCGCCTGCCGGAGATGGGCAGAGCGGGCGGGAAGAGTTCGCGCGATTTGGGGGACGGGGAGGGGGAGTCAGTAGCCGGCGGCCTGGCCGTCCTTGCGGCTCTCGCTGGCGCCATGATAGACGCCGGTGGCGGGGTCGCGCAGGATCGCCTGGTAGCCGCCGAAGCCGCCGACGTCGTCGCGGATGTCGTGGCCGCGCAGGAGGAGCGCACGGCGGGTTTCCCACGGCACGCCGGTTTCGAGATAGACGTGCCCGCCGTCGGTCATCGGCGGATGATCGTAGTCGGTGGAGCCGTCGTGCTGCCAGCGGGCGGCGTCGCCGGCCTCCTGCACGTTCATGCCGAAGTCGATCATGTTGACGAGGATCTGCACGTGGCCCTGCGGCTGCATGGCGCCTCCCATGACGCCGAAGCTCAGCCATGGCTCGCCGTCTTTCATGACGAAGGCCGGGATGATCGTGTGAAAGGGGCGTTTGCCGGGGGCGTAGACGTTGGGGTGGTCGGTGGGCTCGAGGACGAACATTTCGCCGCGGTCCTGGAAGCCAAACCCGAGGCCCGGCACCATGATGCCGCTGCCCATGCCCCGGTAGTTGCTCTGAATGAGCGAGACCATGTTGCCGTCGGCGTCGGCAGTGGTGAGGTAGATCGTGTCGCCCTGCTCAAGCGCGGGATTGCCGGCATCGACCCGCCGGGCCGCGCGGCGCATGTCGATGAGGGCGCGGCGCTCGGCGGCGTAGGCTTTCGAAAGCAGGCCTCCGAGAGGGATGTCGGCGAAGTCGGGGTCGGCGTAGAAGCGGGCCCGGTCCTCGAAGGCGAGCTTCTTCGCCTCGATCATCACGTGCAGGGCGTCGGCCGAGTTGAAGCCCATCGCCCTCAGATCGAAGCCCTCGAGGATATTAAGCATCTGGAGGGCGGCGATGCCCTGGCCATTGGGCGGGAGTTCGTAAACGTCATAGCCGCGATAGTTGACCGACACAGGTTCGACCCAGGTCGAGGCATGGGCCTCGAGGTCGGCTTTGCGCAGGTAGCCGCCGTTGGCGCGCATGAAGGCGTCGATTTCATCGGCGATGGCGCCGTGGTAAAAGACTTCGCGACCGCCTTCGGCGATGCGGCGGTAGGTGCGCGCGAGATCGGGGTTGCGAAAGATTTCGCCCTTGCGCGGGGCCCTGCCGCCGGGGGCCCAGGTGCGCCACGCCGCACCGGGGAGGTCTTTGAAGTGGCGCACGTTTCGCTCCCAGTAGAAGGCGATGAGCTCGGACAGCGGAAATCCGTCCTCGGCGTAGGCGATGGCCGGGGCGAGCACCTCCGCCATGGGCAGACGACCAAAGCGCTCGTGCAGTTCGAGCCATGCGTCGACCGTTCCCGGGACGGAAATCGGAAGCATGCCCGTGGGCGGAATCGTGGTGCGGCCAAGCTTTTTCAGCTCCATCCGGAGCGTCGCGTAATTGAGCGCCCGCGGTGACCGCCCGGAACCGTTGAGCCCGTAGAGCCGGCGTTCCTGCGCGCTCCAGACGATGGCGAAGAGGTCGCCGCCAATGCCGCATCCCGTCGGCTCCATGAGGCCGAGGGCGGCGTTGGCCGCGATGGCGGCGTCCGCGGCCGAGCCGCCGCGTTTGAGGATATCGAGCGCGATTTGTGTGGCGAGAGGCTGGCTGGTCGCGGCCATTCCGTGGCTGGCGATGACTTCGGAGCGGGTGGCGAAGGGGCGTCCTGTGATGCGGTCCACTTGGGCGGGAAGGGGGTTGGGGGTGGCGGTGATGGCGAACAGAGAAAGGGCGAGAACCGTCTGCAGATGCGAGGAAGCGATGGTGAGAGGGGATGCCATGGGGTGCCGGGTGGGTTCCAAACCTGCCGGTCATGGGGAGGGAAGGCAAGTGGCGGCGTGCCGCGGCGCGTCGGGGGCGGGCTTCGCCGTCACGCCTGTCGGGCCGCCGGAAACGAACCGAATTAAAGATAAGGGGTTCTTATTTTTTGGGTGGCGGCCACAAGAATCGCGCAGTTCTGGACAATCCGAGCAATGCGTGAGACTTTCCCGATCACCATAATCCGCCGCGATGAACAGCGCAGCGCTCAGCCTCGAATTGCGCACAGAGAGCCGGATGCTCTCGAGGGGCGGAGCGTTGACGTCGGCCGCCGGGGCTATGCCCTGCGCGACGCGAAGGGGCGGCCAGGCGATGGCGGGTTTCCTCCCGGGCGACTCCATCCCGGGACACAAGACAGAAAACAACAACTGAGAAAACAGACATGCCGATCATGAGCAATACGATGCGATTTCAACAGGCGGAGGGAGATGCTGCCGGCGGTGCCGGCGGCGCGAATCTCGGCCAGGCCAAGCCGAATCTCCCGAAAGTCGTGAAGTGGGTCGAGGAAATCGCCGCCCTCACCAAGCCCGACAAGATCTACTGGTGCGATGGTTCCAAGGAGGAATACGACCACATGGTCGACCTCATGGTCCAGTCCGGCACCGCCATTCGCCTCAACCCCGAGAAGCGTCCGAATTCCATCTATGTCCGTTCGGATCCCAATGACGTCGCCCGCGTCGAGGATCGCACCTTCATCTGCAGCCGCCGCGAACAGGATGCCGGACCGACCAACAACTGGATGGATCCGAAGGAGATGAAGGCTATCCTCGGCAAGCTCTTCGACGGCTGCATGCGGGGGCGGACGATGTATGTCATCCCCTTCGCCATGGGGCCGCTCGGTTCGGAGCTGACGCACTACGGCATCGAGATTTCCGACTCCCCCTACGTCGTCGCCAACATGCGTATCATGACGCGCATGACGGCGAAGGTTTACGATTACCTGCAGGATCGCGATTTCGTGCCCTGCGTGCACTCCGTCGGCAAGCCGCTCGCTCCCGGCGAGAAGGACGTGCCGTGGCCGTGCAACGAGACGAAGTACATCGTTCACTATCCGGAGGAGCGTTCCATCTGGTCGTTTGGTTCCGGATACGGAGGCAACGCAATGAAAGGAAAAAAG
>RFJS01000581.1 GCA_003694825.1 Verrucomicrobiota bacterium
CGGCCTCCGAAGTGGCATCAGCGGCCTTCATCAGGTCATCGATGATGATGTGATCGGCGCCGTGTCCGGTCACCGCACCCCCGATCGAGGCCGCCGTGCGGCTGCCAAGCGATTTGACAGTCGCATAATCAGTTGCGCCCCTGCAACACTCTGACAGTAAGTGATTTCGATGAGTTATCTCCATCACTTTAATTGCTGCGTCAGAAAAATGATAAGGTTATATCACTCCCAACAGCACATGAGGAGTGTCATGCAGCTCACGCGCCATGCCGAACAACGACTTGCACAGCGATGCCTGCCGAAGGACGTGGTGGCAACGATCTTCGAATACGGCTCCGAACGCCATTCCAAAGGTGCCCTGAGCCTGACGCTCGACAGAGAGGCGATCGAGCTGGCGGCGGACGGCGATCGCGCCCTCCTGCAAAGGCTTGCGCGTTACCGTGGCGTCTATCTGATCGTCGGCGACCGTGAGCGCGTTATCACTGCCGCTCGGCGCTCCCGTCGATTTCGCCAGTAATCCAACCACCCAAAACCGGAGCTCAGACCCTTGGAACAAGATCTGACAATCGCCCGAACCCTGCTTCCCGAACTGGTCCGCACCGCGGGCAAGGATTTTCTGCGCCAGCACACCCTGCGCCTCGCAGAGGAGGGTCGCATCAGCGTTCAATACGCTCCGTTCGATCACATCGTCCGATCAGCGCGACTGGTCGTTGTCGGCATTACCCCGGGGCTTGCGCAGGCGGTCAACGCGGTGAATGCCGCGGTTGCCGCCTGGGATGCGGGGCTACCGCTCGAAGCGGTCCTCGAGAAGGCCAAAATGACTGCCAGCTTCAGCGGCGGAGCGACGCGGAAAAACCTGGTAGCGATGCTGGATGCCATCGGTGTGGCACGCTGCTTTGGGCTGGATTCCGCCGCTGAGCTGTTCCGCCCCGGAACAGGAGATGTGCACTTCACATCGGCGCTGCGCTATCCGGTCTTCGTCGACGGTAAGAACTACAACGGCGCGCCGGACATGCTAAAAACGCCCATACTCCGGCGAATGGTGGAAACCTGGCTGGCCGAGGAGGCGCGGCTGCTGCCGAACGCCCTTTGGCTGCCTCTCGGGCCGAAAGCGCAAACCGCAGTGATGCATCTGGTCCAGCTGGGTATGCTCCGCGACACTCAGGTGCTGGCCGGCATGCCGCATCCCAGCGGGGCGAACGCCGAGCGCGTGGCGATCTTCCTTGGCCGCAAACGGCCCGAGGAAGCCTCGCGGAGAACATCACCTGCCCCCTTGCTCGCGGCCTTCGCCCGGCTCTCGGAGCAGGTGAGCACAATCGCGGGAGAACGCGCATGAGCAAGACCGGAGAAATCCCCTACAGCTGGGACGAGATCGAAGAGCAGATCCGCGACGCGATCTTCAGCCAGGCGAGCATCCTCGAAGCCTTCGGGCCGCGAGATGACGGGCGCACCGTGCGTGCCTATCTCGGCCTGGACGGAGAGGATTTTGTCGGTGTTCAGGATCTGACGAAAGAGGACCTTGCCGCGATCGACGTCACGCTGCACGAGATTCACTATCACGCGCGCGTCGCGTATGATTACGCCTATCAACGCCGCCAGCAGGATCGTGGCACCGTGC
>RFJS01000582.1 GCA_003694825.1 Verrucomicrobiota bacterium
GCCGGGCTGGGACGGCCGCGATTATGAGCAACTCGCGCGCCTGCTCTCGGACCTGGGGCGCGAGGCGGCTTCGTTGATCGCGGCGGATGTGCGCAAGGTGGTGGAGGAACAGGCGCCGGTGGAAGCGGACGCGCCGGCGGCGCAGGGATAAAAGAATATGGGCCGGTTCGCTGAGAAACGCGTCGATAAAGCGCGAACCCTGTCGCGGGCGGTGATGCTTGCGCCGACGACAGGGTTCCGGCTTTCGAACCGCGGGCGGAGCGGAAGCCGGCCCACGCAAAGGTGTGGCCGAAGGTGGCGCTCCGATCAGCCGAGGGCCGCGGCGATGCGCTGCATGGCCTCCTCGACGTTTTCGCGGGTATTGAAGGCGCTGATGCGGATGTGGCCTTCGCCGCAGGCGCCGAAGCCCGCTCCGGGCGTGCAGACGACGCCGGCCTTGTTGAGGAGCAGATCGAAGAATTCCCAGGAGTCGCGGCCGGCGTTGATCCAGATGTAGGGGGCGTTGTCGCCGCCGACACAGGGCAGCCCGAGCTTCTCCATGGCGCCGCGAATGATGGCGGCGTTTTCGAGATAAAAGTCGGTCAGCGCGCGGGTTTGCGCCTTCCCTTCTGGTGAGTAGACGGCGGCGGCGGCAAGCTGCACGGGGTAGGAGACTCCGTTGAACTTCGTCGAATGCCGGCGGTTCCACAGCGCATGGACACTGTGCTAGCCCCCGGCGGTGTCCCAGGCTTTCAGGCTTTTGGGCACGACGGTGTAGGCGCAGCGGGTGCCGGTGAATCCGGCGACTTTGGAGAAACTGCGAAACTCGATCGCGACCTCGCGCGCGCCGTCGATCTCGTAGATCGAGTGCGGGATTTCCGGGTCGCGGATGAAGGCCTCGTAGGCCGCGTCGAAGAGGATGATCGCCCGGTTCTCACGGGCGTAGTCGACCCACGCCTTGAGCTGTTCCCGGCTGGCAGTGGCGCCGGTGGGGTTGTTTGGAAAGCAAAGGTAGATGAGGTCGACCGGTTCGGAAGGAAGTGCCGGGGTGTAGTTGTTGTCCGGACGGCATTCGAGATAGACCAGCCCGGCATAGCGGCCGTTTTCCGCCGGGCCGGTCCGTCCCGCCATGACATTGGTGTCGACGTAGACCGGATAGACCGGATCGGGAACGGCCACCCGGATGTCCGTGGCGAAGATTTCCTGGATGTTGCCCGTATCGCATTTGGCGCCGTCCGAGACGAAGATCTCGTCGGCCGCGATCTCGCAGCCCCGGGCCTGGAAGTCATTTTGGGCAATGGCTTCGCGCAGGAAGGCGTAGCCCTGCTCCGGGCCATAGCCGCGGAAGGTCTCGCGGGAGGCGAGTTCGTAGACGCCCTTGTGGAAGGCTTCGACGCAGGCGGGGGGGAGGGGTTCGGTCACATCGCCGATGCCGAGGCGGATGACGCGGGTCTGGGGATTGGCCTCCTGAAAGGCGGACACGCGGCGGGCGATGTCGGCGAAAAGGTAGGAGGCCTGGAGTTTGGTGAAGTTTTCGTTGATCCGGATCATGTCTGAGGGGTGGGACGAACCAGTTTTCCGAAAGCGGGGCAAGCGAAGAGGTGGAGGCCGGCAGGGCGGCGGTCCCTCGGGGATGTGCCTATGCCGCAGGGAGCGCGGGCATTCATTGGCGCGGGAAGAAAGCAGAAATAGAGCCCGAAATAAGGGACAGGCTAAAAACGCGTGGATTTCGCGCGATCCGGTGCCGGTTGGCGGTGGGGCGGGGCGGTGACGGGCGTTCGGATCGGAATGGCCGGCGCGCGTCTGTTCGTGGGGAGTGGTCGGTAGGCCGAGGGAGCACCGACGTGGTCCGCCAGGGCTTGCCTCGCGGGATGACGACCCGGTAGGGTAAACGGCATGACCTACTCGGTGAAGCGGCAGCTGACCGTGGCTCTGGAAAATCGTCCCGGACGGCTCGCGGAGATCAGCGAGGCGGTAACGGAGGCGGGGTGCGATATCGAGGCACTGTGCGTGGTCGACAATGTTGAGCAGGGCGTGGTGCGGCTGCTTGTCGACGACGCCGACCGGGCCCGCGAGCGGTTGATCGAAGAGGGGTTCTACGTCGTCGAAGCCGAAGTGCTCGCCATCAACCTCACCGACAGCCGGGGGCGGCTCGCGCAGTTGACGCGGGCTCTGGCCAACGCCCGTATCAACATCGACTACGCCTACTCCACCGTCGACCACCAGGGAGGGCACACCCTCCTTGTGATGAAAGTTTCCAACGTCAGGCTCGCGGAGCAGGTCCTGCGCGAACTGAGCGGACGAGAGGCATAAAAAGAGAAAGTCTTCTCTTTTTTTCTCGGAAACGCCACAAAACGCGTTCTTATATTAAAAATCTTTCATGAAGCCGCACTTCGATGGCTGGGTGAAATCGAGCCATCGTGCCGTCGCCACCTGCAATGACTGCTACACGCCGCACGCGCTCATTCCCAAGTATCTGGTGAAGGCGGAAAACGGTTTCTGGCACTCCTTCTAATTCACCACCGGAGACTACCCGGACAATCTGCGTGCCCGTCCGAAGAGCCTCCGCGTCGTCGAAGCGGCTTGCCGCCGGTGCCATGCGGACATCGCCGAGGATATCAGCGGGCCCCACGGGCTGGCCGCGCCGGGCGCCGAGAACAATTGTATCAAGTGTCACAACACCGTCGGACATCCCTGAAACGCTTCCTGTCATGAAAAAACACACCGCACAGACTTCCCGGCCGGACAACCGCGCCTTCACGGGTGCGAAACTCGTGCTTGGCATCGTGCTCTTCGCCCTCGTGGCCGTCGCCGCGCTCTCGCTGTTGATCAACATCTTCGAACGCAAGCAGGAGGCGAAAAACCCGTTCTTCCGGGTCGTCGATCTCGACGACGATACGACCGACCCGGCGATCTGGGGGAAAAACTTCCCGTTGCAATACGACGACTACCTCAAAACGGTCGATCAGGTGCGGACCCGCTACGGGGGCAGCGAGGCGCTTCCCCGCACGCCGACCGACGCAGATCCGCGCAGCGTCGTCAGCCAGTCCAAACTCGAAGAGGATCCGCGCCTCGTCACGATGTGGGCGGGGTATGGTTTCTCGAAAGATTTTCGCGAGGAGCGGGGTCATGCCTACATGCTCCTCGACCAGCGCACGACAGGACGCCAGGCGGTGCCGCAGCCGGGGACGTGCCTGAATTGTCATGCCTCGACCTACGTCGCCCACAAAAAGGCGGGCTATGGCGACCTCATCAAGGGCTTCGAAATCGTCAACCAGATGCCCTATTCGGAAGCGACGAAGCTCGTCGAGCACCCCGTCGCCTGTATCGATTGTCATGATTCGCAGACGATGGCCCTGCGCATCACCCGACCGGCCTTCATGGAGGGCATCGCCGCGCTGAAGGCCCACCAGGGCGTCGAGGACTACGATGTCAATCGCGACGCCACCCGCCAGGAGATGCGCACCTATGTCTGCGCGCAGTGCCACGTCGAATACTACTTCAAGGGCAAGGAGAAGCGTCTCGTGTATCCGTGGTCCAATGGCATCCGGGCGGAGGAGATCCTCGCCTACTACGACGAGATCGGCTTCAAGGACTGGACGCACAAGGACACTGGAGCGCCGTCGCTCAAGGCGCAGCATCCCGAGTTCGAGATGTGGAGCCAGGGTATCCATGCCCGATCGGGGGTGTCCTGTGCCGACTGCCACATGCCCTACAAGCGCGTCGGCGCCCACAAGATCAGCGACCACCATGTCCGCAGCCCGGTGCTCAATATCAACCGTGCCTGCATGACCTGCCACACCTGGCCCGAGGACGAACTCAAGGCGCGTGTCGAAGAGATTCAGACGCGCACGTTCGAGACACGCAACCGCGCCATGGATGCGCTTATGGACCTGATCGCCGACATCAAGACCGCGCAGGCGGCGGGCGTGCCGGAGGCCGATCTCGAAGCGGCGCGCACCTTCCAGCGGCGGGCGCAATTCCTGCTCGATTTTGTCGAGGCGGAAAACTCCACCGGTTTTCA
>RFJS01000013.1 GCA_003694825.1 Verrucomicrobiota bacterium
CGCGAGGCCGGTGAACGCCAGAAGCTCTTCGATCCGCGAATGCATGTCCGCGCGCGGCACGCCGTAGAGATCCGCGTAAAAACGGATGTTTTCCGTCACACTGAGATCTGGATACAGACCGAAACGCTGGCTCATGTAGGCGATGCGTTCCTTCACCCGCTCGGGCTCGCGCACGACGTCGCAACCAGCCACCTGGGCCTCCCCTTCGCTCGGCAGAAGCACGCCGGCGAGCATGCGCATGATCGTCGTCTTGCCCGCGCCATCCGGTCCCACGAGCCCGAAAATCTCACCCCGCTCGATCGCCACATCGAATCCCGCCACGGCTGTTGCATCGCCGAAGCGACGACAAAGCGATCGCGCGCGGATCATCGTCGGCATGGCGGAGCTTTTCTGTCGCGAAGACACAATCCTCGGCAGGATGTCGGCTCAGGACTTGATGGGCATCAATTCGGCATCGGCCACCATCCCGGGCTTCAGTTCTCCGGACGCATTGTCCAGGTCGATCTTGACGCGGTAGACGAGGGTGACGCGCTCCTTCTCCGTCTGGACCGTCTTCGGCGTAAACTCCGCCTCATCGGCGATAAAGCTGAGACGCCCCTCGTATCGCTTTCCCGGATAGCTGTCGGTGTAAACCGCGACCGGCTGCCCCAGGCGGATGCGTCCGAGATCGGTTTCATTGACATAGGCGCGCAGCCAGACGTGCCGAAGGTCGGCGACCGTGATGACCGGAGCCCCCGCCATGAGAACCTCGCCGGGCTCCGCATGCTTTGCCAGGACGACCCCGTCGATCGGCGATGCCAGCTCCGTATCGGACAGATGGGTGCGCGCCAGTTCCAGAGCCGCCCGGGCGCGCTCCACCTGAGCCCGGGCCTGCTCGATCGTTTCGACCCGCGGCCCTTCCCGCACGAGAGCCAGCCGTTCGCGCGCCTCGGCCACCCGCGCCTCGGCCACCCGCAGCTGGGCCCGGGCCCGCTCGAGATCGCGAACCGCCGCCGCTTCGCTCGCGTGCAGCTCTTCCTGGCGCCGGTATTCGAGACGCGCCCGTTCGAGCTCCGCCTCGGCGCTTGCCACGGCCGCGGCCGCCGCCGCGATCTCCTGCGGACGCGCCCCCGCTTCGAGCTCGGCCAGCCGCGCCTCGGCCGCCGAAAGTTCGGCTCTGCGCAGGGCGACTTCGTGCCGCCATTCGGCTGCGTCGAGCCGGGCGACGACGGCACCGGCGGACACGGACTGCCCCTCGTCGACGAGGCGCTCCAGAAGATGCCCCGGCTGTTTAAAGGCGAGCCGCACGTCAACGGCTTCGATATTTCCCGAGATCCGAATCGTCTCATCGGTCGCGGCGCCACCGCGGCCACATCCGGCGGCGAACAGGGCCGAGGCGGCGACACCAAACACCAGGATCCTGGATACGATTCGGCCTGCACGGTCGGGCACGGAGAGGGCGGGTTCGGCATTCATGGCGAGCTGGCAGATTAAAAGGCTGGGCGGTTGTTCTCATAGGCCCGGCATCCGGCAGGCGTGAGCATGCCGCGAAAGAGCAATTCGAAGATGCGCTCGGCGACTTCGTGCGGCGCACGACGCAGGCGCCCGAGCGGCTCGGGCTGAATCGCTGCCTGGATAAAGAGCAGTATCAGGTAGGCGGTCTCATCGGGATCGATCTCGGCACGGATGTCGCCGCTCTCGATCCCCTCACGCAGCAACCGTCCCCAAACAGCCGGAATGATCTCCGTGCGCACCTGCTCGAGGCGGGCAAAGAGATCCGGCCGCAGCCGCTTTAGATCCCGAAGGAATGTCGCACTGACCTCCCCGAGCTGCTCGTGCAGGTGGCGAAACAGCGCGGCGATTCGATCGAAAAACCCCTTCTGCGCCTCCCCGAAGATCGCTTCGAAACCCGCCCTGATCTCGGCCGCCTTGGTTTCAAGGAGGACAGCGACAAGCTCGTCCTTCGAACGGAAGTGCCGGTAAAGCGTCTTCTTGCTCATACCCAGGTGGCGCGCGAGGTCGTCCATCGTCGTTCGCGCGAATCCATGCGCGAAAAATTCGCGACGGGCCGCGCCAAGGATGCGGCGGGGGGTGTCTTCATCGTGCGCCAATCCGATCACCATGGAAACTTCTCTCGTATTTTTAGTTTCCGACGTCAAGCTTCGATTGCCGGCGCCGCGCTTGCGGTTGCCGGGAGCATTGCCCCGCGGCAAAACGATTGCGGACTCCGCGCCCCGTCCGCCGCCCCGCGGCGGACGGGCGCGAGTGCTCTCCATGCGGCGGACTGTTCCCGCCTTGCACGAGGGAGGACGACCGGTCCCCGCCCCCGGAAACCCGTGTTGACACCACGGCGGCCGGGCGGGTAGACGAGGCCCTTTTCCCTCCTTTTCCTCTCTTTTATCATCATGCCAGCAGCCAACGATCTCCGCAAAGGAAACGTCATCCGCTACCAGAACGACAACCACGTGGTGCTCGACGTGCAGCATCGCACTCCGGGCAATCTCCGCGCCTTCGTTCAGGCCAAGCTCCGCAATCTGCGCACGGGCAAGAGCGGTGACGTCCGCTTTTCCTCCACCGAATCGGTCGAGGTGCTCATGACGGAGCGCCAGCAATATGAATACAGCTACGAAGATCGCGGCGTATATTACTTCCTGCACCCGGAGACCTTCGAACAGGTGGAGCTTTCCGAGGAGATCGTGGCGGATTCCAAAAACTACCTCGTCCCCAACAGCATGGTCGAAGTGCTCTTCGTCGATGGCACGCCGGTGCAGATCAGCCTGCCGCCGTCGGTCACGCTGAAGGTCACGGAGTCCCCCGAAGCGATTCGCGGCGACACGGCCAGCAATGTCCAGAAGACCGCGACCCTCGAAACGGGTCTCACCATTCAGGTGCCGCTCTTCATCAAGGAAGGCGACCTGGTGAAGGTGAGTACGACGGACGGCAGCTACATGGGCCGGGCCTGAGGC
>RFJS01000014.1 GCA_003694825.1 Verrucomicrobiota bacterium
CGATCTACGTCTGCAAGGACCTGCTCGAGGAGAAAGCGCAGCTCGCCATCTACGATCCGAAGGTCAGCCAGCAGCAGATTTTCGCCGATCTCGGCCAGGAGCAGACGCTGCCGGACGGCCGCGTCAATACAGCCGTGACCGTTGTCGACGATCCCTACGAGGCGGCCAAAGACGCCCACGCCGTCGCCATCCTGACCGAGTGGGACGAATTTCGCGACCTCGATTACAAGCGCATCTACGACAACATGCCCAAGCCGGCTTTTCTCTTCGACGGGCGCAATATCACCGATCTGGCAAAGCTTCGTGAGATCGGCTTCGTCGCGAAGGGAATCGGCAAGCCGTAGTTGATCATTTTCTACAAGCCGAGACCCGTGCGGTAGATCCTCGGAACACGTTTGGTGATCGAGGTGAGCGTCTCCCACGGGATCGTATCGGCCCAGCGGCTGAACCGGGCGATGCTGATTTCGGCATCGCCCTGTCTGCCGACGAGGACGACCTCGTCGCCCACCTCGACATCGGGCGCGTCGGTGACGTCGACGATGGTCTGATCCATGGTCACCCGCCCCAGCACGGGGCAGGCGCGCCCACGGATGAGGACCTGGGCGCGGTTGCCGCAGCATCGTGGGATGCCGTCGCCGTAACCGGCGGTGAGAACCGCCAGGCGGGTGGGGCGGCGAGTCACGAACGTGCGCCCGTAGCTGATGCCCGTGCCCGGCGGCACGGTTTTGACCAGACCCACCCGCGTGTGAAAGCTGAAGACGGGCTCGGGTTCGACGCGTGCCAGCAGGGAGTTCTCGTAAGGGAGAATGCCGAACTGCAGCAGCCCGACGCGCACGGCATTGAACGGACTCTCCGGGGCGAAGGATTCGAGCCCGGCACTGTTGTCGGCGTGGATCATAAGATCCGTCCGGGAAAAGACGCCGAGGTCGGTGAGGACATCCAGAAAGAGCTGCCGTTGATGTTCGGTGAAGGCCGGGTCGCTATCCGCCGAGGAAAAGTGGGTGAAGATCCCGCGCAGCCGCACGTGCCTGGCCGCGAGGATGGCGCGGTAGAGACCGGCGGCCTCGGTATGCCACACGCCCGCGCGTCCCATGCCGGTGTCGATTTTCAGGTGAACATTGATCGGCTTTCCGGCCCGGCCTCCGAGGGTATCCAGTCTCTGGACTTCGGCGAGGGACGAGACCGTGGCAATGACTTCATATTCGAGAACAAAGCGCATCTCCTCAGGCAACAGGGGCCCGAGGACGAGGATCGGCCAGCCGGGGCCGATTTCGCGCACGGCCGCCGCCTCCGCGATGTTGGCCACCGCAAACATATCGGCGCCACTGTGCATGAGCCGGGCGACGGTCGGATGGAGACCGTGACCGTAGGCGTCGGCCTTGACCACGGCGACGTAGCGAATGTCTTCGGGTAGGGCGGCGCGGATATGCTTGAGGTTGCGCTCGAGCGCGGCGAGGTCGATCTCGGCCCAGCACCGGGTCGGCAATGGCGTATCGGCATTCATGATGCGTTTGGTCCCGGCTGCGCCCGCCTCGGGCGGGGCGTGGGGGGCGCGGGACGGGCGGACGGATCCCATTCGCGGTAGGTGGGTGCGTCGGCCATCCAGGCGTCGGGTTCGCGGCAGGGACGCAGC
>RFJS01000125.1 GCA_003694825.1 Verrucomicrobiota bacterium
ACACCTCACTCCCCGGCTGGCCGCGGTCTCCCGCAAGCCCGACTCGCCCCCGGCCCCTCTCGGGTCCAGAGTGGGAGCGGCCTTTCTCCCACCCTTCCGCGTTCTTCTGCGCCCGTCTGCCTGAACGCCGGCCGCATCCGGAATCATGCGCGTTTCCCCGCCAAGCCCGAGCACCGCCCCCCACCAAACGCGACGCTACTCTCTTAGCCTGTCCCTTATTCTGGTGTCCCCGCCGCAGGCCTGGCCTCTCGGCCCGTTCCCGCCGGCAAACCCGCATCGCAAGAGCGCGCGCCCCGCCCCACGCCCTCGCCGCTTTTAGCCTGTCCCTTAGATTTCGCCTTTAGCCTGTCCCTTATGATGAGCGCGAAAAAAACGAGCGCCCCATCGATGGGACGCCCGCGAGAAAAGAGAACGTGATCTTCGCCTCTTTGCGGCGATCAACCGGCCGCTGAAGTGCCTTCCTGGAAGAGGTGCACGTCGCGCTGCGGGAAGGGGATGGAAATGCCTTCCTTGTCGAAGCGCTCTTTGACCTTTCGGTGCATGTCGAAATAGACGCCCCAGTAGTCTTCCTTTTTCACCCACGGGCGGACGAAAAAGTTCACGCTGCTGTCGGCGAGTTCACCGACGACGATCGTCGGGGCCGGATCCTTCAGGCAGCGCTCGTCACTGGCAACGATCTCCTCGAGGATGGACTGAACTTTCTGCAGGTCATCGTTGTAGCCGACACCGAAAACCATGTCGCATCGGCGGGTTTCGTTGGCGGTGATATTGACGATGTTGCCCCCCATGATGGCGGAGTTCGGGACGATGATCTTCCGGTTGTCCGGGGTATGCAGGACGGTGGTGAGGATGGTGATATCCTGCACGGCTCCCAGCGCACCGCCCGCCTCGATAACGTCACCCACCCGGAAAGGGCGGAACATGATGATGAGGACACCCGCGGCAAAATTCGACAGGGAGCCCTGAAGCGCGAGACCGACCGCGAGACCGGCGGCACCGAGGATGGCGACAAAACCGGTGGTCTTGATCCCGAGCTGCCCAAGCGCCGCGAGGATGACGAGGATGAGAAGGGTCGCGTAGAGCAGACTCGAAACGAAGGATACGAGTGCCGCATCGACGTTGGCCTTCTCCATGCGGCTGCGCGTGAATTTGGTGATCGCCCGCGAAATCCAGCGACCGATCAGGAAGATCAGTGCGGCAACGACGAGGTTGATGAGGAAATCCAGGCCCTGTGTGCTCAGCCAGGTTTTGATGGATTCGATGTCTATTTCCATGGTTTGGATCTGTATTTTCTGTTGGTGAACTCGGGCCGTTACCCGCTCTCACCGTCCGAGGATGCCGCGGGTAAAATCGATGTAAAGCCCCCTCTCCCAGCCGAATCGATCCGCGAGGGATGCCCGATCAGCTCGCCGGCGAAGCCCGTGCGTCCGCTACTGCTGTTCCCGGGTCAGTTCGTAGACAGCGTATCCGGCCAGCAGATTCGGAAAGATTCGGCAGGTGCTTTCCCAATCGCCTTTCAACCAGACGCGCCGATGGATCCGGAAACGATTTTCCCGGCAGAATGCCTCAAAATCGACGATGGATACGGGATTTCCAGGCCGGGTCTTCCACCATGGCGTGGTGTAGACTTCGTTTCGCGGTCGGCGGCCATGCAGCAGAATCGCCAGCCGGTTTTTCCAGAAACCGTGGTTGACGAAGCCAACAGTGACACACCGTCCCACGCGCAGGGCTTCGCCGATGACCGCTGACGGATCGGCCAGCTCCTCCAGGGTTCGCGAACAGATCACGCGGTCGAAGAAACCGTCCGGAAAGGAGCGGAGAAACTCCTCGAGGTCACCCTGGTAGACGGTGAGCCCGCGGTGGACGCAGGCGGCGATCTTGGAAAAATCCCGATCGACCCCGATGCCCTGCACGCCCTTGCGCTTCACGAGATACTCGAGCAGCACGCCACGGCCACAGCCGAGATCGAGCACACGGCTTCCGGGATCGACCCATCCGCCGATCACCCGCATCTCAACGGTGCGTTTCTCGCGGAGTTTGCTGCTGCTTGCGGCCATCGATGAATGAGCAGGAACGAGTGACACACCCGCTCCTGCTGCACCAGAAAAAGCGTCGATCCGGCCCCACCAACAGCGCGGCGCGTCTGTTTCCGCCGCACCACAGCTCCACCGGCTCGGAGCCTCCCCCCGGCTCGGCGATCCGCTGCCGCGCCGACGCCTCGCGCTCAATCGAGCCAGAAGCTGAAGTAGAGATAGAATCCGACGACGAGACCGAGGACAATCACGGTAAGGATGACATCGGCGGCGTTCCAGCTGGCACGGATTTCCCGCCGATCCTCCTCGGTGAGCGAACCATAGGTCAGGCCACGAATCTGCTCTTCGGCCGGGGCCGGAGCCAACAACGAAAACGCAATCACGATCACCGTGCTGAGCAGCAGCAGGACTCCGGAGTAGTAGAGGAAGGGGAAGGCCGCCACGCCGGCGAACAGAGAACCATCGGCAAACGGATGGCTCGCATGCACCGCCTCGATGCCGAGCTTGGCCATGCCGAGCACAAACCCCAGGACCAGCCCCCAGAATGCGCCGCGCGCATTGACGCGCTTCCAGAACAAGCCGAGCCGAAACACAGCGGTGATCGGCGGCGCGAGATACCCCTGCACGGTCTGGAGATACTTGTAGATGCCGCCACCGGCCATCGCATGCATGATCGGGATCCAGATGATGCCGACAAGGACCACCGCTCCTGTCGCGATGCGACCGACGGCGACCAGTTCCTTCTCCGGCCGGTTGGGACGGAGCTTTTCGTAAATATCGACGGTGAAAAGCGTGGCACAGGAGTTGAACAGCGATGCCAGCGAGGACATCAACGCGGAGAGCAGGCCACCGACGACCAGCCCTCGAAGGCCGAGCGGCAGCAGGTTGGCCACGAGCGTCGGGAAGACCATATCGCCATCAATCCCGGAACCGTCCGCCTTTGCCGGGATGTGGATCACGCCCTTCTGATGCAATGCCCAGCCGATCATCCCCGGCACCAGGAAGATCATCACCGGCCACACCTTCAGGAAACCGCCCCAGATCGCACCGCGACGGGCATTGGTGAGGTCCTTGGCCGCCAGTGTGCGCTGCACAATGTATTGATCGGTGCACCAATACCAGATGCCGATCACCGGCGACGCGATGAGGATGCCAAGCCACGGGAAATCGGGATCCGAAAGCGGCCGCCACAACGCGAAGGCCTCTTTGTTCTGCGCGGCCATGGCCTGCAGCTCGCCCCATCCGCCCAGTTCACGCAGCCCGTAAAAGGTGATGAAGACCGACCCCAGAAGCAGCAAACTGGTCTGTGCCACCTCGGTATAGACGACGGCGCGCAATCCTCCGAAGATCGTATAGATGCCGGTGAGCACGACCGTGGTGAAGGCACCGACCCAGAACGCGTTGTCCGGCGAACCGAAGGTATCGGGCAACAAGGTTTTGAATACAAGCGCCCCCGCATAGACCGTCACAGAAACCTTGGTGAAGACGTAGGCGATGAGTGAAACAATCGACAGCACCCATCGCGTACCCGAGCTGAACCGACGCTCCAGAAATTCGGGCATCGTGAACACTCCGGATTTGTAATAAAAAGGCACGAACACCCAGCCGAGCAAGACCATCACCCACGCGTGCAGCTCCCAATGGGCCATCGCCATGCCCGACACCGCCCCGTTGCCGGCCAGGCCGACAATGTGCTCGGAGCCGATGTTCGAGGCGAAGAGGGAGGCGCCGACGACAAACCCCCCGACATGCCGCCCGGCGAGAAAGTAGTCCGAGGAGGTATTTACCTTCCGCGAGGACCAGTAGACGATGGCGACGATGACGACGAAGTAGACGCCGATGAGGATCCAGTCGAGCGTAGCCAGACCGGTGTGCACAGGGATTGACGGCTCCATACGCAGGAATGCTGTTGATGGGTTCGGGGACGGTGAGTGCGGACTATCGGCGACCGCATGGGGGGCAGACGCGGCCACCGACACCGGGTGGTGAATTTCGCGGCAAAACATTCCGCCCGTCCAGAGCATTTCCAACGCTTGAATTGATTAAGCGTATGTCCCCAAAGCCGGGAGCTTATCGTTGGCGCAGAATGCGCCGCCCCCGGCCGTTTTCCGGCATCTCAGACGCGCCCGAAGCCAACCGGGCAGCCCGACTGCGCACGCCCGGCCTCACCGTGGGCACGCCTCTATCCGCCGGCGCGCCACGCGCCGCCTCAGTTCGCCAGAAAATCGCGCACCAGGTCGTAGAGCGCCGGGGCGTCGACGAGGAAGGAATCGTGCCCGAGATCCATCTCCAGCTCCGCATAGCTGGCGGACTTGCCCGCGCGCAACAACGCGAGGACGAACTCCCGGTTCTGCTTCGGCGGAAAGAGCCAGTCGGAGGTAAAGGCCACGCACAAGGTGCGCGCCTTCACGGGCGCAAAGGCCGACTCGAGAGAACCGTAGGTGCCGGCAAGGTCGAAATGGTCGAGCGCCCGGGTGATGTAGATGTAGGTGTTCGCATCGAACCGATTGATAAAGCTCTGCCCCTGGTAGAGCAGGTAGCTCTCGACTTCGAACTGCTCGGTGTCGTCCTTGACACGCTTGCGACGCCCGAACTTGCGCGCCATGGACTCGTCGGAGAGATAGGTGATGTGCGCCATCATGCGGGCGACAGCGAGGCCGACGTTGGGCCCTTCCCCCTCGGCGTAATCGCCACCGCACCACTTCGGATCCTGCATGATGGCCTCCCGGCCGACCACATTGAAGGCGATCGCCTGCGCACTCTCGCGCGCGGTGGTGGCCATCGGGATCATGCGCTCGATGAGATCCGGATATTCGATACCGAACTGCAACACCCGCATGCCCCCCATCGACCCTCCGACAACCGCATGCAGTTTGCGGATGCCGAGATGATCGACCAGCCGCTTGTCGGCCCGCACCATGTCGCGAATGGTCACCTGGGGGAAGCGCATGCCATAGGGCCGGCCGGTTCGCGGATCGATGGACATCGGGCCGGTGGATCCCTGGCAACCGCCGAGGCAGTTGCTGCACACGACGAAATAGCGCGTCGTGTCGAGGGCCTTGCCGGGCCCGATGATATTGTTCCACCAGCCGGTCTTGCGATCCCGCAGCGAATGGATGCCCGCGGCGTGGTGATCACCACTGAGGGCATGGCAGACGAAGATGGCGTTGTCGCCGGCCGCGTTGAGCCGCCCGTAGGTTTCGTAGCGGAGGGTGAGCCCGGGAATGGTGGAACCATCCTCGAAGGTGAAGGGCTCCTCGGAAACGAAGTCCTTCGGCTCGACGAGGCCGACCTCGCCGACCTGGGACAGCGCATCTGTTTCAAGGGACTCGTTCACGGCGGCAGAATGAGAAGACGCCACGGGGGCGAGAGCGGGTCAAATCGCAAAAAGCCGACGGCGCTTGAGCGGACGCCGTCTCGGCGTATGCTCCCGCCGCTCATGGATTTTTTCGTCACAGTCGGCAAAGAGCGGCTCGGCCCGATGAGCGAAACGCAGGTCCGCGAGCGCATCCTCTCCGGCGAGTTTACCCAGCACATGCTCTGCTGGACGGAGGGATGGACGGATCGCCGGCGGCTGGTGGATACGTTTCCGGACGCCTTCAATCTGCGCGCGCATCAGCGGCCGCAGGCCAGGCCGCCCTTGAAGCCGAGTCACAAGAGCACGCGCCGACGACTGGGACGGCGACGCCCGGTGGAGCTGAACACCTCCCCTGCGCTCAGGCGTATCGCGTTCGCGGCGATCGGGGCGAGCGCGCTGCTGCTGGCAGCCGGCTGGCTGCTGTCGCGGTGAGGCCCGCCGACCGGCGCTTGTGCGATCCAGACGGGCCCCGGTGGCGTGGGGGCTGGAAACGCCGGTGCGGCCCGGCCGGACTGGTTCGCTCAGCCGCCCTGGACCTGAGCGGCGAGTTCGTCGCTGATCTCCTCGTTGGAGAAGACGTTCTGCACGTCGTCGAGGTCCTCGAGCGTGGCCTGGAGCTTGAAGAAAGTGCGAGCGACGTTCGGATCGGTGACCGGGGTGGTCGAAGTCGGCAGGTAGACAAGCTCTGAAGACTCGGTCTTGATGCCCTTTTCCTCGAGTGCGGCGGCGACTTTGTCGTAGGCGGAGACCGGACAGAGGATTTCGTAGCCTTCGTCGCTGGTCTTCACGTCGTCGGCCCCGGCCTCGATGGCCAGCTCCATGAGCGTGTCCTCGTCGGCATTTTCGCGCGCGATGAGGAACTGCCCGCAGTGCTGAAACTGGAACATGACCGCACCGGACTGCGCCAGGTTGCCCCCGTGCTTGGAGAAGGTGGAGCGCACCTCCGAAGCCGCCCGGTTTTTATTGTCGGTGGCGACCTGGACGATCATCGCGATGCCGCCCGGACCATACCCCTCATAGGTGATCTCCTCGATGGTCATGCCCTCGAGCTCGCCGGTACCCTTTTTGATGGCACGTTCGACGTTGTCCGAAGGCATATTGGCCTCGCGAGCCTTGAGCAGGATCGTGCGCAGGCGCGGGTTCATGTCCGGATCACCACCGCCGCTGCGGGCGGCGAGGGTGATTTCCTTGGCCAGACGGCTGAAGATCTTGCCCTTCTTGGCGTCGGCGACGGCTTTGATGTGCTTAACTTTGGACCACTTGTTATGACCAGCCATGCGGGTGTGCGGTTGAGTGTTGGTTCAGCGTTTTTTCTTTTTCTTCTGCACCGGCAGTCCCCGGCGCAGCTTCGGCTCGGCACCGATGCCGGGCGCAACGGCACCGCGGGCGTTTTTCGCCTTCTTTTTGCCGGCGGGCTTGTCGGCGGGAAGCTCATCGGCCGGATCTTTCCGGCGATTGGTGACCCACTGTTGGAAGATAGAAAACAGATTGCTCGCGGTCCAGTAAACGGCCAGCCCCGAGGAGAAGTTGTAACACAACGCCGTGACCATGTAGGGCATGAATTTCATCATCTTGGCCGAGGCGTTGTCCGTCGACGGCGTCGGCGTCATGCGCATCTGCACGACCATGCTGATTCCCATCAGCAAAGGCATGATGTTGATCGGGAACCCGTAAATCGTGGCGACGGTATCGGGCTGGGAAAGATCCCCGATCCAGAGGAACTCCGCGAACCGCAGCTCGGAAGCGCTGCGCAACATGGAGAAAAGCCCGAAGAAAATCGGGATCTGGATGAACATCGGCAGGCAGCCGCCCAGCGGATTGATCCGGTGCTGCTTGAAGAGCTTGAGCATCTCCTCCTGCTGCTTCTGCCGATTGTCCTTGTACTTCTCCTGGATCTCCTTCATCGGCCCCTGGATCTTCGCCATCCGCTTGGCCGATTTTGCCGCGGTGGCCGTGATCGGCCACATGGCGGTGCGGATGACCAGGGTCGTCGCGATGATGGCCAGGCCCCAGTTGCCCAGAACGCCGTGCAGCGCGGTCAGCAACGTCAGCAGGATTTTCGAGAAGAACCCGAAGAACCCGAACTGCATGACCAGATCCTGGCGCTCACCCAGCTTGACAAGGCGCTTGTATTCTTTCGGCCCGGCATAGAAATCGAACCCGAGGGAGACGGGCTGACCGGGTTCAACCCGCTGGCTCTCCAGGACGAGGGATCCTGTCACACCGATGCGGGGTTTCGCCTCGCCTTCCAGCAGGGGAAACTCGACGCGACGCGCCGTTGCCAGCTGGGCCGGTTCGTCCGGCGTCAGGACGGTGGTGAAGAACTGGTTCTTGACCGAAGCCCACACGCACGGCTGAAGCACCGGGAGCTCCTGCTTGATCTGCGTGTCCCCACCGAAGGTCCGCTTGAAAAAGCCCGGCTCAAAATTGTTTCGCCCCACGAAACGGGCGTCATCGCCGTCGTATGCGCCGACGTTGAGATAGAAACCCGGATCCTTGGCATCCACCGGCTCCGCCGTTCCGAGGCTGAATTCGAGCCTCGGCGTGTTGACCGGCGTCCCGGTCAAGTTCCGCAGGACGGTCTCATGGCGGATCAGGTAGGGCTCGGCATCCTCTGTCAGCTCATCGTTGATCCAATAGGTGCGCTCGATCTGCATTTGATCGCCGACACGCAGCGCCCAGGTGATCGAGTCTCCCGTCTTCTCCACGAGCCGATAGACGGCCTTCGCGTCCGCGCCGGGGAAATTCAGCAGGCTCAGCGCCGGCGCCGCCCGCAAGTGATTGAGGATGTAGGGATCCTCGCTGTCTTTTGCGGCAGGATACTTCTTGAGAACGACTTCGGCGATCGCGCCGCCCCGACTGGTGAAACGCACCTCGATATAGTCGTTGCTCAGCGTCTCGATTCTCTCGCCTTCGAGGTGATCTGCGGCCGTTTCGAAAAGCGCTGAAGCTGCCGCACCGGCGTCGGATTCCATCGGCTCCGGCGTTTCCGCACCGGCCGGAACAAGCGCCTCGGCCGGAGCTTCGGCAGAAACCTGCGAAGCCTCGGCGGGCTCCGCCGCAGCCGATTGCCCGGTCGCTTCATGCGGCTTCGGCGCCGGTGCGGTGGATTGCTGGTAAAACAGCACCGCCATCGCCGCCACGAGCAGCAGAACGCCTATTGTGGTATTCTTTTTGTCCATCAGGAGAGGAGGAGTGCAGGGCGCTCCCGGCCGATTGGCTTTCGTTCTCCCGGAAAGGGACGCGGAGCGCGGATGCACGAAGAAAAGGGAAGGTGGATAAACCCCACGCCAAGACACCAGCAAGCAGAAACACAACCTCCTCCAGCCAGCCCCCGATACCGGGCTCTCCCCGGGGGCTCACCATCGCGATCGATCACC
>RFJS01000583.1 GCA_003694825.1 Verrucomicrobiota bacterium
ATGGAAATACTGGGCCGGCGTGGTCAGGTTGCACACCTGGATATTGTCCTCGGCGCAGAGCTGGAGGAAGCGATCGACGCGCGCCGAGGAGTGTTCGGGGCCCTGGCCCTCGTATCCATGCGGCAGAAGCATCACCAGTCCGCTGACACGCTGCCACTTGGATTCGGACGAGACGATAAACTGGTCGATGATCACCTGTGCGCCGTTGGCGAAGTCACCGAACTGCGCCTCCCAGATACAGAGCATCTGCGGGTAGTCGAGCGAGTAGCCGAAGTCGAAGCCGAGAACCGCGGCCTCGGAAAGCGTGCTGTTGTAGACGCAGAACATCGCCTGATCGGGCGAGATGTTCTTCAGCGGCACGTAGGGCTCGGACGTCTCGACGTCGTAGAGGACGCTGTGGCGCTGGCTGAACGTGCCGCGCTCGCTGTCCTGGCCGGAGAGCCGCACGGGAGTGCCTTCCGCGAGCAGCGTGCCGAAGGCGAGCGCTTCGGCGTAGGCCCAGTCGATGGGCATGGCTTCCTGGAAGGCGCGCCGGCGCGTTTCGAGGAGGCGCTTGATCTTTGGGTTGGCCTTGAATCCGGAAGGCACGCGCGTGATGGCGTTGACCACCTTTTCGAGCAGCTCACGCGACGCGGTCGTGTCGACCGGATCGAAGGAGTAGGGCGGCTGAAAAACGGCGTTGGACTCGCGGAACTTGGCCTTGCGGGATCCGTTCCGGGATTCCGCTTCGGCCTTTTTGGCCCGTTCGAGCGCGGTTTCGAGGGTGTTCTTGAAATCCTGCTGGAAGTTTTCCGCGTCTTCGGGCGCCAATGAACCTTCCTCGATGAGTTCCCGGGTGAGCAGTTGGCTCGCCGGAGGATGCTTGCGGATTTTCTGGTAGAGGACGGGCTGCGTGAACATCGGCTCGTCGGTTTCGTTGTGACCGTGCCGACGGTAGCAATACATATCGACGACGATATCGCGCTGAAACCGCTGCCGGAACTCGAGCGCGATCTGCATGGCCATGACCGCGTGCAACGGATGGTCGCCGTTGACGTGGATGATCGGCGCCTCGATCATCTTGGCGATGTCGGTGCAGTAGTGGCTGGAGCGGGCGTCCCGCGGGGAGGTGGTGAACCCGATCTGGTTGTTGACGATGACGTGGACGGTGCCGCCGGTTCGGTATCCGGGAAGCTGGGAAAAGTTGAGGGTTTCGGCGACGATGCCCTGGCCGGCGAAAGCGGCATCGCCGTGTATCAGGACTGGAACGACGAGGCGGCGCTCGGTGTCGCCGACGATGCGCTGGCGGGCCCGCGCTTTGCCCTCGACGACAGGATCGACGGCTTCGAGGTGGCTGGGGTTGGCGGCAAGGCGGATCTCGACGGCGTTGCCGGAGGTCGTGTTGACGACTGTTTCGTAGCCCAGGTGATACTTTACGTCACCGTCGCCGCCAACGGTATTCGGAATGTAGTTTTCAGAAAACTCCTCGAAAATGAAATCGTAGGATTTGCCGAGAATGTTGGCCAGCACGTTGAGGCGGGCCCGGTGCGCCATGCCCATGACGATCTCCTTCAGGCCCATCGAGCCACAGAACTCGACGAGGCCGTCGAGCATGGGGATGAGCGTCTCGGCGCCCTCGAGGGAGAATCGCTTCTGGCCGGCATAGCGCGTGTGCAGGAAGCGTTCGAAGATTTCGGCCTCGTAGAGTTTGCTGAGCACCCGAAGCTTGAAGTCGCGGTCGAACTGAGGGGGCGCCCGATTTGGTTCGATGCGGTGCTGCATCCAACGCCGGATCTCGACGTCCTGAATGTGCATGTATTCAAATCCCATGACCCCGCAATAGGTGCGGCGCAGGGATTCGATGATTTCGGCCAGGGGGTAGTCGCCACCGTCGAGATAGTTGATCGCGGCGAAGCGGATCGGCAGGTCGGCCTCGGTGAGGCCGAATTCGCTCAGGGAGAGACGGGGATGCGGCGGTGGCGGCGGGGAAAGCGGATCGAGGTGCGCCTGGGCGTGGCCGATGGAGCGATAGGCGTAGATCAGCGAGCTGACTTTCGACTGGGCGAGGTGGTGGTCGATGCGTGTGGCGCCATTGCCATTGCGGGCGGTGGTGGCGGTGCCGGCGGCGAGGTCGAATCCCTGAAAGAAGACCCGCCAGGACTCATCGACGGACTGAGGATCCTGCTTCCACTTTTCGTAATAGGCATCGACCAGCTCGAGGTTGGCCGGAAGCGTGAGGGGATGTAGTTTCATAGGTCGTTGTTCTCAGGCGCAAAACGGGATGGGTAGCGATTTTCCCGAGGGGAACCAATCCATTTCGAGCGGAAAACTTTCGCATCCGGCCAAGGTGCCGCCGACTCGACGATCCGTGTGTTGACGCAGGGAGCCCCTCCGCGGATGTGTGTGGAGTGCAGGTCTTTCAATCCCACCGTGTCCGCCATGAATCGTGAACAGTTGCAACGTATCCACGAAATGCTTATCCAGCTCGATGCTGCCATCAGCGCATCTGATGGTCCGGCTTTAGTCGAAGTGATGGGGGCGCTTGACCGAATGGTGTCGGACGAGCGGAGTGTATTGCCGCCACGGCTGGTCCACTTTCTCGCGCAACGCAGCTATCCCAAGGCGCGCGCCTGGCTGGCGGAGCAGCTTGCCAACGGGGCATGAGTCACGCTGTATCGAAATGACATGGCGAAAAAGCGCATCGACACCTCCGGAAATGCGAATCCGCTGACGAACAATCCGTTCGCGGCGCTGGACGGCTCCGGGTTGCCTTCAGCGCCGGCCGGCGAGGTGCGGGCGACGGAGCGCGATGCAGCGGCGGCCTCGGCCCCGGCGGGGACGGGTGAAGGCGGCCGCAGCCGCAGCCGCGGACGCGTGGACGTGGTCCGGGAAAAGGCGGGAAGAGGGGGCAAGACCGTAACGGTCCTGCGCGGCTTCAAGGGCATTGCCGCGGCAGAGCTGCAGGCGCTTGCGCGCGAGATTCAGCGCCGCTGCGGAGTCGGCGGCACTGTGAAGGGCGGGACGATCGAGATCCAGGGGGACCAGCGCACGCAGGCGATCGAGGTTTTGGAGAAGGCCGGCTTTCGGGCCGTGCGCGCCGGCGGCTGACGCCGGGAGGGGACGGCACCGGCGGCGGGGGGCGGTTGTGGCTTCCGCCAGAACCGAGGGAGAGCCGCAGGTTCGTCGAAGCGGGGCGAGTCAGTCCACCAGCCCGGCGGCGAGGGCGAGGCCGCTCTTGGCGCGGTTGAGCACGTAGAGATGGTAGCCGGGAGTGCCGTTGGCGAGGAGGTCGCGGATCTGGGTGACGGCCCACTCGAGGCCGACGAATTCGACGGCATCGGCGCTGCCCGCGGCCAGTTCGAGGCGGCGTTCGAGTTTCCTCGGAAGGGTGCTGCCGCACAGCTCGGTCATGCGCCGGATCTGCTTGAGGGAGAGGACGGGCATGATCCCGGGGATAATCGGCACCTCGATGCCACGCGCCCGGCAGCGCTCGACAAACCGGTAGTAGAC
>RFJS01000584.1 GCA_003694825.1 Verrucomicrobiota bacterium
ACCGGAGCGTCGGCGGCGGCCTTGCGTCGGCCGGCGCGGAGGATGATGAATCCGGCCACGAGCATGATTCCGCCGCAGAAGAGGAAGGAGAGGCGGCCGGTGAGATCGTTCGGGATGAGGATGAGCGTGGTGATGAAGGCGCCGTAGGCCATGCAGAGACGGCCGAGCAGCCGATAGACGGTGTCCTGGCGCGTTGTGTTCGCATCGGCCTCGACCGGTGTTTCGAGATTGCGGAAAAACGCCTCGATGCGTTCGCGGTCCCGCGCCGGGCTGTGGCGGTAGAACAGGCTGGTGAAAAAATACCAGGCGGAGCCGATGCACACTGTTCCGCCGAGCGTGGTGACGGCGAGCTTGAGGTAGGTGGCCTCGTCGGGCGTGAGCGGTGTCTTCCACCCCATCCAGCTCTGGAGCCATTCGGGGGTCACGGTGTTGCCGATGATCCAGGAGGCGATCCCGGCGACGAGCGCGGTGCTCCACGCCGACCAGTTGGGGGTGCGCCGGAAGAAGAGGCCGTAGATGAGCGGCAGGGCGAGCGGGATGAGGAAGTTTGCCGCGAGCTGGTTCATGAAATCGAACAGATTCGTGTCGCGGTAGCGGTTCACCAGCAGCGCCAGCCAGACGATCGTGGCGCCGAAGACGAGCGTGCAGATGCGGCCCGCGATGAGCAGGTGCCGCTCGGAGGCCTGCGGATAGATGAGCGGTTTATAGAGATTGCGGATACAGATGCCGACGTTCTTGTTGAGGCCGGCGTCGACCGTCGTGACCGTCGCGGCGAGCATCGCCGAGATGAGCAGGCCGAGCAGGCCGGCGGGCAGGACATCGAGCGCGACCGCCACGAAGGCGGCCTCCTGCGGCTGTTTCAGACCGGGGAATTCACTCGCGAGGTCGGGGTGCAGGATCGTGGCCGCCATGGAGGGGATGAACCAGATCAACGGCCCCACGAGCATCCCGATCATGGGAATGAGCGCCATCAGGCGCGCGTCACGGTCGCCGCGGGTCATCAGGTAGTTGGATGACCGCTCCATGTTGTTCTCGTCGGAGAATTTCAGCCAGAGGTTGCTGAGGATCCACAGGAAGATGAATTCCGGCCGGACGGACTGGGTCCAGTCGAAGTGGTTTTCAGGAACGCGCCGGATCAGGCCGGTGATGCCCCCGACTTCCGGGAGAGAGAGCGTGAGCGCGGCCGTGCAGATGGTGATGGTGACAACGAGAAAGGCCTGAACGAAATCGCTGGCGAGCACGGCCCAGGAGCCGCCGGCGAACGACATCAGGGTGACAACTACGCCGAGGGCGATGAGCACCGTATTCATCTCGAGGCGGAAGACGGCGGCGAGAAACACGCCGATGGCGTTGAGGCTCACGCCGGAGAAGAAGAGCAGCAGCGGCAGCTTGAACCACGTGTAGAACTGTTCCGTGAACGGGCCGTAGCGCAGGCGCACCGCCTCCATCCAGGTGATCACCCGCATGCGTCGGAAGCGGATGCCGGTGAAGAAGAAGGTGAACAGCAGGGCCACCGACGAGGCGTAGAACACCGCGAGCACCAGGGTGCCGGCCTGATACACTTTACCGGCGGCGCCCGTGAAGGTCCACGCGCTGAAACTGAACATCCATGCCGAGACACCGGTGAGCCACCAGGGCATGCAACCGCCGGCGCGAAAGTAGTCGGAGGTGTCCTGACTCATGCGCCGGAAGACGATGCCGACGGCGAGCATGAAGAGCAGATAGAAGACGACGGTGGCGTAGTCGTAGATCGTGACCATGGGGAGCTGCGGTGCCGTTCAGGCGATGCGGGCGGCGATGTGGGCGTCGATGGCCCAGCGAAGCGGTTCGCCGTTCTGGTAGCGGATCAATTCGTCGATCATGGCCAGTCCCATGCGCTCGCATTCCGGGCCCATGGATCCGGCGATGTGCGGGGTGAGAAAGACATTCGGCAGCTCGTAGAGCGGTGAATCGGCCGCCGGCGGCTCGGGGTGAGTGACGTCGAGCACCGCCTGGATGTCGGTGCGGCGCCGCAGCACGTCGATCATTTCCGGTTCGTTGATGACCGCGCCGCGGGCGGTATTGAGAAACAGGGCACCCGGGCGAAGGCGGGCGAGGTGATGGCCACGGATGAGCCCGAGGGTCTCCTCGAGCTTCGGGGTGTGCACGGAGACGGCATCGGAGGTGGCGAAGAGTTCCTCGAGATCGACGCGGTCGACCTCCTCCTGCCGGGCTTCCTCCTCGGAGAGATACGGATCGAAGACCTGGACACGGACGTCGAGACTGCGCAGCCGCTCGCGGGTCATGCGCGCGATGACGCCGTAGGAGACGAGCCCGACGGTCGAGCCGTAGGCGCCGGGCATGGGACGGTCGGCAGGGAAGGTCCGTGCTTCACGGGTGAGGCGGGCGTAGTGCCACGCGCGCTTGAGCCCGAGGGTGATGGCCGCCGCGGCGAACTCGGAGACCGGGATGGCGTTGATGTCGCGCGCCGTCGTGAGCAGGATGTCGCGTTCCCAGAACGCGTCCGTGACGAAATCGCGGACGGTTCCCGCGGCGTAGAAGACCGCCTTGAGCGCCGGAGCCGCGGCGAGAAACGCTTCGTCCATGACCGGAGCCCCCCACCCGGAGAAGATGACTTCGGCCTGTGCGAGCGCGTCCCGGTGCTCAGGCCAGCTTTCTGCCGGCGTGATGATGTCGAGGGAATCGACCCGGGCCCTGAGCTTCTCGAGAACCCGCGTGGGGTAGACGATATGGAATGCTTCTTCGGAGAGGATTAACAACGCCTTCGTCATGAGATTTTCGGATGAAAGAAGGGGCGACACGCCGATCCTGAAAAGGAACGAAACCGATGGGCGATGGCGGGACTGTTTACCGTGGTAAAACCGGGCGCGGCGGCCGATGCAGGAGGCGGGCGCGCCCGGTGTGAGGTGCCGGGCCGGTCCGGTCACGATTCCGGGGACGGAGCGACCCGGATCAGCGCCGGCGTGTCGTTGCGCAGGGTGATGCGCTCGGCGATCGGCCGGCCATCCTGGTAGAAGGCGTAACCGCTGCGGGTGGCCAGCTCGATGGTGAAGTCGGCCGGCACCCATTCGGACTGATCGGTCTGCAGGCGGATTTCGTGGTCGCGGCCGTTGATCGTGGCGAGAAGCGTGTTGGCCAGACCGTGGCGCGAGTCGAGGATATGAAGGTCGACGACGGCGCCGGAGGAGCGGTGGTAGGGACAGCTGAGCGCTTCGGCGTAGCGGGCATCGGCACGACAGTTTTCGAGGCGGTCGCCGCTGCCTATATTGAATCCGGCCGCGACGCATTCGGTGGCTTCCGTGTCGATCACGACATCGGCTCCCGGGCCGAGGCCGGTGCCGACCCCGCGCCGCATCCGCCGTACCGTGCAGTGGCGGATAGTCGTCGCCCCGGTGGGGTGGCCGCGGCCGTCGCTTCGGTAGAGACGGATTCCGTCCTCGCTCAGGGCGATCATTTCGCCGGGGAGGATTTCCCCGCCGGGGCCGACGTGGACGCCCTCGACGTAGTCGGTGTTTTTCGCCCGGAAGCCGTGATCGAAGGCATAGCCGGAGGTTTCCGCGAGGATTTCCGCGGTCGGCCGCAGCAGGCCGTCGATGTGACAATCCTCGACGACGGTTCCCTCGGCGCCCTGAATGAAGTTGGCGTGGCCCATCGCGCGCATGTGGACCCGGCAACGGGTCAGCCGGACATTGCGCGCCGGCCAGCCGACGCGGATGCCGTTCATCTTGCGCACGTCCCCGCCGGAGATGCCGAAGAGGCTGCCGTAGCCCCAGGGGCTGGAGCCGGAAGTGGTGATGTCGACGTCGCGCAGGGTGACGTCTGAACCGGTGATATTGATGATCTTGTTGCGGCTGCCGATGCCCGGAATATCGCCGACGTTGCGGGTGTTGAGCCCTTCGAGGACGATGCCGTCGCCGATGAGGTCGAGCGCGCAATAAAAGCCATCGGGCCCTTTGATGACACCGAACTTGCGAAAGAGGCGGTTGTCGATCTCGAGGACGACCCCGGTCAGGTCGAAGTGAGAGCGGGCGCCCGTGAAGCGGATGAAGCGATGCGTATCGGCGTGTTCGAGCCGATAGCGCCCCGGGCGCATCCGCACCTTCACGTCATCGCGTCCGGCATAGGTGATCAGCTCCTCGAGGGAGGCGATTTCGATGAATCCGTCCGGCGCTTTTGTTTCGCCGGCGACGGCGCGCGGCAAAAGCGGGAGAAGCGACAGGAGGAGAAGGGCGAGCCGGCGCCGATGGCGGAGTCGGCTCCCCAGGCGGTGGTGGGCGGTCGGGTGCATGTTGGCGTGTGGTGAACGGCGGCGTGTCGGCCAGGAGAGGTTTCGCCCTTCAAGACACCGCTGGCGGGAAGGCCAGAAATGTGCATGTTTCACTGGAAAACACTCCGGCTTCCGGACCTTGCGAGATCGGTCAGCGCACCGTGCTCGGCGGAAATCCGATGCGGCGTTTGAACAGGCGGGAGAAGTGGAAGGGGTCTTCATAGCCGACCTCGAGCGCCGCCTGCTGCACGGAGATGTGCGCCTGGCTGAGGCGCAGGTAGGCGTATTGCAGTTTGCGGTCCGTCAGCTCTGCGTAGGGGCTCTTGTGGTGGTGTTTCTTGAATACGCGGCAGAGATGGCTCTGAGTGACGCCGAGGTGGTCGACAAGTGCGGCGACGTTGGGGATCTCGCGGAAATGTTCGTCGAGAAGCTCGAAGGCGCGGTCGAGGAGATGCGGGGGATGGATGTGCCCCTTTTCGCGGGTGGAGGCCGCGAGCCACGCGGCAAACCCTTGGAGCATGCTTTCGGCGAGCGCCTCCCCGTCCCGCCGGGCGGACGGCCGCCTCGAGAGGACAGCCTCGAGCATGGCGATGCCGGCGATTTCACCATGCACCGAAAAAATTGATCCGAAGGTGAGTTCGCTGAGCCAGCTGTGTCGCCAGACCTCCGGAATGAGGGCGGTGAGAAAATACTTCCGCATCGGCCGGCCATCGGCGGAGAAGGATACGGGCAGGTCGGGGCCATAGGTGAAGCAGGTGCCCGTGTGCAGCGAGGCGGTGTCGCGGTCTGCGATGGTGACGCTGCCCTGGCCGGTGATGATGAACTCGAGCGTCCAGAACGGGAATCCGTCCGGGCGGCGGATGGCATATTGCGGCAGGCATTCCTCGTAGCCGATCATCCAGCGGGCCGTGTCGCCCCGACGCACCAGACAGTAGCGGGTCCGGCGGGTTTGGGGCGAGAGGTCGATCGGGCTGGGGAAGGCCATGCCGCGATCTCGAAGCACGTCGATTGGGTGGTCAAGGATATCCATGCAGGTGGAAAATGGCTATGGTTTGGGTGGGCCCGTGATTGGTAGGATGGCCCCCGGTTCGATGCCTGCCCCGATGTCCTTCCCCTGCTCGATACCCCGGTCCGACACCTCCTGTTTCCCTGCGAGGCGGGGCATGCGTCTCCTGATACGACAAAAAGAAATCTGAGAGCCTCATGAGCACAGACGGTCAGCAATTTTCACCCTGGCGGGGCGATCTGCCCGCGGTCGGGATTCGCCCCACGATCGATGGGCGTCTCGGCGGCGTGCGGGAGTCCCTGGAAGAGCGCACGATGGCCATGGCGCGCAGTGTCGCGGAGTTGATCGCGTCGCGCCTGCGCTATCCCAATGGACAGCCTGTGCGCTGTGTCATCGCCGAGACGCCGATTGGCGGCGTTGCGGAGAGCGCGGCCTGTGCCGAGAAGTTTCGGCGGGAACACGTCGGTGTGAGTCTGACCGTGACGCCGTGCTGGTGCTACGGTTCGGAGACCATGGACATGGATCCTCACCTGCCGAAGGCGATCTGGGGATTCAATGGAACGGAACGGCCCGGGGCGGTCTACCTGGCGGCGGCGCTGGCAGGACACACGCAGAAGGGGCTGCCGGCTTTCGGGATTTATGGACGCGACGTGCAGGCCGCCGACGATACGTCCATTCCGGAAGACATCGGCGGCAAGATCCTCGACTTCGTGCGCTGTGGCCTGGCAGTCGCGCTGATGCGCGGTCGCGCCTACCTGTCGATGGGCGGCACCTCGATGGGCATTGCCGGTTCGATGGTCGACTACGCGTTCTGGGAAAAATATCTCGGGATGCGGGTCGAGGATATCGATATGTCGGAGTTCGCGGGCCGCATGGCGAAAGGGTGGTATGACAAGGAGGAATACGAACGGGCGCTGGCCTGGGTCCGCGCGCACTGCGTGGAGGGGCGTGACTACAATACCGGTGATGGCGTGCGGTCACTGGAGCAGCTCGATCGCGAGTGGGAAGACTCGGTGAAGATGACGCTGATCGCCCGTGATCTAATGGTGGGCAATCCGCGCCTCAGAACGATGGGACTGGGCGAGCAGGCGCAGGGCCATCATGCCATCGCCGCCGGTTTTCAGGGACAACGGCAATGGACCGACCACTTCCCGAATGGCGACCTGCTGGAAACGCTGCTGAACAGTTCCTTCGACTGGAATGGCCGGCGCGCTCCCTACATCGTCGCCACGGAAAACGATGCCCTCAACGCCGCGGGCATGCTCTTTGGTTTTCTCCTGACGAATTCCGCCCAGGTGTTCGCCGACCTGCGGACCTACTGGAGCCTCGAAGCGATCGAGTCCGCCAGCGGTGTCCGTCTCCAGCATCCCGATGGCGCCGACGGGATCCTCCATCTGATCAACTCCGGGCCGGCCGCCCTCGATGGCACCGGGCGGCAGACGGCGCCGGACGGGACGCCGACGATGAAGCCTTTCTGGGAGATCACCGACGAGGAGGTCCAGGCCTGCCTGGCGGCGGCGCGCTTCCATCCTTCGATCACGGAATATTTCCCGGGGGGCGGGTGGTCGGTGAGCTACCGCACCCGCGGCGGCATGCCGGCGACGATGGTCCGGCTCAATCTCGTCGATGGCCTTGGGCCGGCCTTGCAGGTGGCCGAAGGGGTGACCGTCGAACTGCCGGACCCCGTGCATGACGCACTCAACGAGCGGACCAACCCCACCTGGCCGACGACGTGGTTCGCGCCACGTCTGACCGGGCACGGCGCCTTCACGAGCGCCTACGAGGTGATGAACAACTGGGGGGCGAACCACTGTGTGATGACGGCCGGACATGTCGGCCATCTCTACATCTCGCTCGCATCGATACTGCGGATACCGGTCTATATGCACAATGTCGAGAGGTCGCGGGTCTTCCGGCCGAGCGCCTGGAGGGCCTTTGGGACGAGCGACCTCGAGGGGGCCGATTTTCGGGCCTGCCGGAACTTCGGCCCGCTCTACGGGCGCCATGGCCAATGACCAGGCCGGACCGACAGCGCCCATCCCGACCGACCCCGGCGCCGGCAAACCCTTCAGACTGAATCCAACATGAAAACATCGATCTTCAATGCTGTGATCGGCGCGACATGCCTGCTGACCAGCCTCCGGGCGACCGAACCCGTGAAACATCCAACCATGCCGCAACAGCCAACAACCCTTTCAACTCGAGACGAACGCATGGCGTGGTGGCGCGATGCCAAGTTCGGCGTCTTCATCCACTGGGGTGTCTACGCCGTGCCGGCGGGTGTCTACCGCGGCGAGCGGATCAAGGGAATCGGGGAGTGGATCATGCTCCACGCGAAAATCCCGGTTGCCGAATACCGCGCCTTTGCGCGATCGTTCAACCCGGTCAAATACGCCTCCCGAGGCATGGGCGGCGCTCGTGGAGCGGGCGGGCGCCAAATACATCGTCATCACTGCCAAGCATCATGACGGATTCGCGCTCTACCCGTCGGCCGTGACCGACTGGGACGTCGCCGACGCCACGCCGTGGAAGCGGGACCTGCTCACCCCGCTGGCGGAGGCCGTCCGGCGGCACGGCCTGAAGTTCGGCACTTATTACTCGCAGGCGCAGGACTGGGTGCATCCCGGTGGAGCGAAGTGGCACGACGAGGAGGGCGGCGGCTGGGACGAGGCCCACAAGGGGAGTTTCGACGACTACCTCAGGACCATCGCACTGCCGCAGGTCGAGGAGATCCTCGAGCGGTTTCATCCGGATATCCTCTGGTGGGATACCCCGCGGTGGATGACCCCGGAGCGGGCCCGGCCCTTTCACGAACTCGTGGCGAAATACCCGGACCTCATCACAAACAATCGGCTCGGGGGTGGCTACGAAGGGGATACCGAGACGCCGGAACAGCACATCCCGGCCACTGGGTATCCGGACGGTCGTGACTGGGAGACCTGCATGACCATGAACGACACCTGGGGCTATAAAAGCTATGACAACAACTGGAAGTCGGTCGAAACGCTGATCCGGAACCTCGTCGATATCGTCAGCAAGGGAGGCAACTACCTGCTCAACATCGGTCCGACGGCCGAAGGCGAGATTCCGCCGGAGAGCATCGATCGGCTGGAGGCTATCGGGGCGTGGATGCGCGTGAACGGTGAAGCAATCTACGGGACGCGGGCCAGCCCCTTCGTCAGGCTTCCCTGGGGACGCGCGACCCGCAAGGAAACAGACGACGGCGGGCTGCTCTACCTGCACGTCTTTCACTGGCCGGAGGACGGGCGCCTCGTCGTGCCGGGGCTGCGTTCGCCGGTGGAGTCGGCGCACCTGCTCGCGGACGGCCGGGAGCTGCCGATGCGGCGCGAGGGGGAAGACATCGTGCTGGACCTCCCCGAGGCGGCCCCGGACCCGGTCAGTTCGACGATCGTGCTGCGGTATCGCGGCGCGCTCGATGTGCACAACCGCCTGCCGGGGCCCGATGGGGACGGCCGGGTGCGCTTGACCGCCGAGTGGACGGATATCCACAATACCATTCGCACGCGCTCTCATCTCGAAGGGCATGGCGCGTCGGCGCGAATCGAGCAGTGGGACCATCCGGAGGCCCGGTTGACCTGGGACTTCGAAACGCCAACCGCGGGAACGTATGCAGTGAAGGCCCGCGTCGGCGCGGGAGAGGGCGGCACCGTCGAGCTGCTCCTCGGGACGCAGCGGGCGCGCGCGGAAATCGAGGCTTCGGCCGACGGGCGCATCCGGGAGGTCGCACTCGGGCGGATCACGGTGACCAACGCGGGGCGACAGTTGCTGGAAATGCGTCCGGTGCGCGGCGCGTGGAAGGGAAGCGTCCTGTATGAGGTCGTGCTGGAGCCGGTGGATCCGGAGACCTGAGCGCCCATCGCTGGGCTGATCGGAATTCAACCTGTATCCATAGGGCGAATTGGCAATGCGACGCATAGGGATCGGTTTGATGTGGCTGCTCTGGACGGCGGTTTCGACCGGAACGGCGGCGGTGGAGCTGTGGGTGAGCCCCGGCGGCAATGATGCCGACAGCGGATCCCGCGAGCATCCATTTGCCACCCTCCACCGGGTGCAGGCGGCGGTGCGGGCGCATCCGGCGCGGGGGCGGGAGCCCATCACCGTGCAGATCACCGGCGGTGTTTACCGGTTCGATGCGCCGCTGGTCTTTACCCCGGAGGATTCGGGGTCGGAGGCAGCGCCGGTCGTCTATCGTCGCCACGGCGAGACGCCAGTGGTGCTCAGCGGCGGTTTTGTCTTCGACGCACTCGAGTGGCGTCCCTGGCGGGACGGGATCCTTCGGGTCGAGGTGCCGCGGTCGATCGACACCGATCAACTCTTTGTCGATGGGCGCCCGATGCCCCTGGCCCGCTATCCCGATTTCGACCCGGCCGCGCCGGTCTTCAACGGCACCGCTGCTGACGCCATCAGCCCGGAGCGCGTGGGGCGCTGGCAGGATCCCGCCGGCGGGTTCCTGCATGCGCTGCACCGCAGCCGGTGGGGTGGCCTGCATTTCCGTATCCTCGGGAACACGCAGACGGGACGCTGCGCCTCGAAGGAGGCTGGCAGAACAACCGGCCCTCGCAGCCGCACCCGCAGTTTCGTTTCGTGGAAAACATTCTGGAGGAGCTGGACGCGCCCGGAGAGTGGTATCTGGATCGCCGTGACGGCGTGCTTTTCTTCAAGCCGCCGGAGGGAGTTGATCCGGCGAATGCCGTGGTCGAAGGCGTCCGGCTCCGGCATCTCGTGGAAGTCCGGGGCACGGCGGAGACGTCGGTGCGCTGGCTGACCTTTTCCGGGCTGACCTTGCGCCACGCGAAGCGGACATTCATGGAGAACCGGGAGCGGCTGCTGCGCTCCGACTGGACCGTCTATCGGGGCGGTGCGCTCTTTCTCGAGGGAGCGGAAGATTGCCGGATCGAGGACTGCGATTTCGATCACCTCGGCGGCAACGCGGTCTTCGTCAGCGGCTACAACCGGCGCATCAGCATCCTGCGTTGCCACATCCACGAGGTCGGGGGCAATGGCGTGGCCTTTGTCGGCAGCGTCGGCGCCGTGCGCGATCCGTTGACCGGCTACCATGCGCGCATGCATGTCGCCGACCTCGACCGGACGCCGGGGCCGAAGACCCCGGATTATCCGGCGGACAGCCGGGTGGAGGACTGCCTCATTCACGACATCGGGCGGATCGAGAAGCAGGTGGCGGGCGTGGAGATCGACATCGCCCTGCGCATCACCGTGCAGAACTGCTCGATCTACCGGGTACCGCGGGCCGGCATCAATATCGGCGGCGGGTGTTGGGGCGGACACGTCATCGCGTATTGCGATGTCTTCGACACCGTCCTCGAGACGGGCGACCACGGGGCCTTCAATTCGTGGGGACGGGACCGGTTCTGGGGCCTGGCGGGCGTCGATTATGATACCCTGATGACCGGCGAGAACCGCGATCTGCCGTTCCTGGATGCGATGTATCCAAACATCCTCCACAACAACCGCTGGCGTTGCGACCATGGCTGGGCCATCGATCTCGATGACGGCTCCTCCAACTATATCATCCGCGACAATCTCTGTCTCAAAGGGGGGATCAAGAATCGCGAGGGCTACCGGCGGGTTGTCGAAAACAATATCATGGTGAACAATACCTTTCACCCGCATGTGTGGTTCCGGAACAGCGGCGATGTCTTTCGGCGCAACATCGTCTTCACCCGTTACCGACCGGTGCGGGTGGCGCAGCCCTGGGGAGAGACATGCGACTTCAACTTCCTGCACGAGGGCGGTGCGGATCCCCGGCCGGCGCTGGCGCTGCAGCTGCTCAGTGGCCGCGACGCCCATTCGCTGGTCGGTGACGCGGGGTTCGTCGGGCCGGAGGCCGGCGATTACCGGGTGGCGGAGAACTCCCCGGTGCTGGCGCTGGGATTCGTTAATTTTCCCATGGACCGGTTCGGGGTTCGCTGTGCCCGGTTGCGGGCGTTGGCGGAGACGCCGCCGCTGCCGCAGCCGGGGATCCTCAGCGAGGCGGAGAGCGCGCGGGACGCGACCCCGGTGGCATGGCTCGGTGCGACGATCCGGAACGTCGTGGGGATGGGGGAGGTGTCGGCCGCCGGGCTTCCCGGGGAGGTCGGCATTCTGCTCGTGGACGTTCCTGCCGGCAGCGCGGCGGCCGAGGCGGGACTGCGTCCGGGAGACGTGATTCTCATGTGCGATGGACGGGCCGTGGATACGGTCCAGTCGTTTCTGTCGGTCTGGCGGCGCGCGAAGGGAAAAGTCGCCCTGCAGGTGTGGCGGGACCAGAGGGCGAACGAGCTGTCGCTGGAAATGAGGCGAAAGTGAAACCCCAAATCAGATGGAGCGTGAAATGATGAAGACGAGCAAGCGATGGATGGTTCTCGCGACCCTGATCGGCCTCTTCGTGCCGGCCGCCGGCGCGGCGCCGGCGCCGCGGCTGAATATCCTGCATATTCATGCGGACGATCATCGTCCCGACGGGTTGCGTGCCCTGGGGAATCCGGTTCTGCAGACGCCCAATCTGGATACGCTCGTGGAACGGGGGATGACCTTCACCCGGGCCTATACCATGGGTTCGATGGTCGGCGCCGTCTGCCTCCCCAGCCGGACAATGATGCTCACGGGAAAATCGTGGCTGAGGATTCCCGGCGCCCGCGAGGGGGACCCGGAGCGCACCCAGCCCCGGCTCCTCGCGGCAGCGGGCTACGAGACATTCCATGTCGGCAAGGGGGGCAATGAATACACTGTCGGCATCGAGGCCTTTGAGCACAACATCGTCATGGACGACCGGGGACGCGAACGACGGGCCGGGTCGAGCCGCCGCCACGCCGACGCCGTCTTGAAATTCCTCGGGGAGAGGGATCGTGATCGCCCCTTCTACATCTACATGGCGCCGCCCGTGCCGCACGATCCCCGCTCGGCGGAACCACAGTTTCACGCCCTCTACGATCCAAAAGAGATTCCGCTCTCGCCGGCGTTCATGCCGCTGCACCCCTTCGATAATGGCGAAATGACCGTGCGCGATGAAAAGCTGGCGCCGTGGCCGAGAACACCGGAGGATACCCGCCGGCAGCTCGCGGACTACTACGCCTGCATCACGGGGCTGGACTACCATGCAGGCCGGATCTTCGAGGCCCTGCGCAAGAGCGGAGAGTGGGAGAATACGCTGGTGATCTTCACGGGCGACAACGGCCTCTCCCTCGGGGAGCATGGATTGTTTGGAAAGCAGAATCTCTACGAATTCGGCGGCATGCATGTCCCGTGCGTTATCGCGGGCCCGGGGGTCGTCCACGGGCGCAGTGAAGCTTTTGTCTACCTGATGGATCTGTATCCGACCCTCTGTGAAGCGGCCGGTGCACCTGTTCCGGACGGGTGCGAGGGTCGGAGCCTGTGGCCGATCCTGCGCGGAGGGGATATCACGATACGGGAGACCATCTATACCGCCTACAAGGATTGCCAGCGCGCGGTCCGCGACGATCGCTGGAAGTTGATTGTCTATCCGAAGATCAACTACACGCAGCTCTTCGACCTTTTCGAGGATCCGCATGAGTTGAACAACCTCGCGGAAGATCCGGCATTCGCCGGGCATGTCGAGGTCATGAAACACAAGCTCATCGAGGCGCAGCGTTTGTATGGCGACGATTGCCCGCTGTCGTCGGCGAACCCCGCGCCGATGGCGTGGACGCCGCCCGCCGGGCAATGATCCCTCGCAGGTGCAGACCATGGCTGGACGCATGATGATGACTTGGAGATTCTGGATCGGTGCCGCCTTCGCCGCCCTCCTCGGGGCGGCGGTCCCGGCGGGCGCGGACGAGGGAGAGCTGCCGGAGCCGGATCGGTCGCTGGTCTATCGGGAGATCGATGGCGTTTCCCTCCGGCTGCACATCTTTCTCCCGGAAGGACATCGGCGCGGCGATCGGCGGCCGGCCGTGATCTTTTTCTTCTTCGGCGGCTGGGCCGGCGGCACGCCCCGGCAGTTTTTCCCGCAGGCAAGGGAGCTTGCCGGGCTGGGGCTCGTCGGCATCTCGGCGGAGTATCGGGTGCGGAGCCGGCATGGCGTGATGCCCGATGCCTGCGTGAGTGATGCCAAAGTGGCGATCCGCCGCGTGCGCGAGCTTCACGACGAACTGGGCGTCGATCCGGAGCGGATCGTGGCGGCGGGCGGATCGGCCGGCGGCCACCTCGCCGCCTGTGCGGGAGTCGTCCCCGGCTTCGAACCGGAGGGCGGGGCGACGGCCTTCGACTCCGTCCCCAATGCGATGATCCTGTTTAATCCCGTGGTCGATACGACCGAGACCGGCTTTGGCGGTGATCGCTTCCGGCCGGAGCACCGGGAGGCGCTTTCGCCCTGCCATCACGTGCGGCCGGGGTTGCCGCCAACGATCGTTTTTCATGGGGAAAGCGATGCGGTCGTGCCGTTCGAGAACGCGCAGCGATTCGTCCGGCTCATGCGGGAGGCGGGCAACGACTGTGAGCTCGTCGGCTTTCCGGGGCGTGGGCACGGGTTTTTCAACTCGCCGGCCTTTCGGAAGGGGGCCAGGGCTGAGGATTATCGGGCGGTCATGGACGCGGTCATCGCGTTTCTCCGCGCGCACGGATTTCTGCCGGTGCAGGCGGCGGAGAAGAAGGCGCTCAGAGGAAGTGGTCGATCGGATACAACTGAGAGAGAGGTTTTGCAATGAAGCGTCAGGATAAGCATGGACGGTCGGGGCGGTTGAAGGCGTGGCGTATGGCGCCGGGGCTTTTCCGGTGGTCGGGCCGCCTCCGGTTTCTGGGGTGCTGCTCGCGGTGGCGGTGGCCGGTAGCTCCGCGGCGGGCGCCACCGAGACCCCGGCCGGAGCACAGCGGCGGCCGAATGTCATCCTCGTGCTCACCGATGACCAGGGCTATGGCGACTTGAGTTGCCACGGGAATCCCATCCTGCGCACGCCGAATATCGATCGGTTCTACGCCGAGGCGGTCCGTTTCACGGACTTTCACGTCAGCCCGTTGTGCACGCCGACGCGCGCGGCGCTGCTCACCGGCCGGGATCCGGGAAAAGTCGGCGCCTACCGGACGAGCGCGGGCCGGATGATGCTGCACCGGGGCGAGCGGACCATCGCCGACCTCTTTGCCGCGAACGGCTACGCCACCGGCATGTTCGGCAAGTGGCACCTCGGCGACCATGCGCCCCATCGCCCGCAGGACCGGGGGTTTCAGGACATCGTCTGGCACCGGTGCGGGGCGATCGGGCACGTCTCGGACGTGTGGGGCAATGACTATTTCGACGATATCTACGAGCGCAACGGCCGGTTGGAACAGTTTCAGGGATATTGCACTGATGTCTG
Source organism: Verrucomicrobiota bacterium (assembly GCA_003694825.1). Classification (GTDB taxonomy): domain Bacteria; phylum Verrucomicrobiota; class Verrucomicrobiia; order Opitutales; family Opitutaceae; genus J108. The sequence continues at coordinate 14,603 of RFJS01000584.1, forward strand.
GTTTCGGGAGGCCCTGCGGTTTGTGGAGGAGAATCGAGACCGGCCCTTCTTTCTCTACCTGCCGTTGAACGCGCCGCACACGCCGCTCAATGTCGAGGAGAAGTGGGCCGCCCCTTATGAAGACAAGGTGCCGTGGCCGGCGCTGGCTCGCTACTACGGCATGATCGCCAACATCGACGACAATTTCGGCCGTTTTCGCCAGCGTATCCGGGAACTGGGCCTCGAAGAGAATACCATCCTGATTTTCATGACGGACAACGGCACCTACTCCGGCGCGCGGTTTGCGGACAATGACTCGCTGCCGATCGCGGGCTTCAATGCCGGCATGCGGGGGCGCAAGGCCTCGATCTTTGATGGCGGCCACCGGGTGCCCTTCTTCATCCGCTGGCCTGCCGGGGGAATCGGGGGCGGGTGGGATGTCGACCGGCTCGCCGTGCACCTCGACGTGCTCCCGACATTGGACGAGCTGTGCGGGATACGGGTCGATGCGGATTGGGGGCTCGATGGACAGTCGCTCGTCCCCCTGTTGCGGCGGGAGCCGTCGCGCTGGACGCGGTCGCAGGTCGTGCTGCAGTTTCACGGCGGGGTCACCTTTGAGCGCGATCGGGAGAAGTGGGCCTTCGCCTACATCATGACGGATCGCTGGCGCCTCCTGCATGGCCGGGAACTCTACGATATTCAAAACGATCCCCAACAGCAGACGGATCTGGCCGGCGCCTACCCGGATGTAGTGACCGCGCTGCGGGAGGCTTACGAACCGTATTGGCAGGCGGTGCTCCCGGGCTTCGAGCCGGTGCGGATGGATATCGGCAATCCGACGGAAAACCCCGTCGAGCTGAGCTCGCACAGCTGGTACACCGACCACGGAAACCCGCCGTGGAATTTCCGCATGATCGAAAAACTGCCGCGCGTCACGGCGCCGTGGATGTTGTCGGTCGTCCGGGCCGGGCGGTATCGGTTGACCCTGCGGCAGTATCCGAAACGGGCGGAGAAACCCGTCCGCGCCGTCCGGGCCAGGATTCGCATCGGCGACATCGAGGCCGAACAGGCCGTCGAGGCAGGGAGCATGGGTGTCGTCTTCGAAGTCGACCTGCCCGCCGGTCCCACGGAGCTGACGACCTGGCTCTACGATGAGAAGGGCGAGGCGGGGGGCGCCTATTTCACCGAGGTCGAATATCTCGGCAACGCCGGGAGCTGACACGCGGCGGCGACGGCGGCGGGCCGC
>RFJS01000585.1 GCA_003694825.1 Verrucomicrobiota bacterium
CCCCGCCGCCTGGGAATTCTACGACCTCGAGCGCGATCCCGGTGAACTCGTCAACCGCTACGACGATCCGGCCTACGCCGATATCATCCGCGACCTCAAGGCCCGCCTCAAAGCCAGGCGCGAAGCCCTCAACGAGACCGACGAAGACAACCCGCGTATCCAGGCCATCATCGACGAAAACTGGAATGAATGACCGCCTGCGAGCCTGCTGGGTGGTAGGCGGGCTGACCCTCGCCATCTTCAGCCTCTCCGCTCAGGAATGGACCTCGCCTGTGCGCGGATCCTGGGTGCAGGCCGGTGCCGGCAAGGAACACGACATCGTGCTGGCAGACGCGCCCGCCGGCTCCGGTTGCGAGATCGTCGTCGCGCCCGGCGAACATTCCGCCGTCCATCAGGCCGCGGAATTTCTCGCTGCTGACATCGCCAGAATCAGCGGCTATCGTCCGCCATTGGTGGCACATCGAGGTGACTCGCCGGCCGCAATCCACCTCGTCACGTTGACCGATGGTGTCGTGGTGCCGCCGGGAATCGATCGCGCGCAACTCGCCGGCCAATGGGAGGCGTATCAGGTGCTCTCCACCGACCACGATGTCTGGCTCGTAGGCTCGAACTTCCGCGGCACTGCTTTCGCCGCGTATACGCTGAGCGAGCGCCTCGGTATCGACCCCCTCTATCATTGGACCGGATACGAGCCGGAGCATCATCCCGTCCTCATCCTGCGACAGACGGACTTTCGCGCGGGCCCGCCCGTGTTTCGCTACCGCGGATTCTTTCACGACGACGAGGACATCCTTCCGCGTCCCCTGGATGCCAACGGCTATCCCGACGGCACCTATGGTTCCGTGGCGACAGAATGGTACGAGCGCTTTTTCGAAACCGCACTGCGTCTGCGCCTCAACCAGGTAGCGCCTTACACACGAGTGCGCCGCCGCTTCGAGATCCAGAAAATGGCCAGCGACTGGGGGCTCTACTACTCGTCCCACCACTACGACATCCTGCTGTCCAATCCGTGGGGCTTCAAGCGCCATGGGCTGGCCGATTCGCGTCGTGCTGGTGGGAAATGGGACTGGTATGAAAACCGTGAGGGGATGCTCCGATTCTGGCGCGCCGGCGTAGAGGAAAACAAATCGCTCGACTGCATCTGGCCAGTCGGACTGCGCAACAACGACGACAAAAACTACGCCTTTCCTGCCGGTACTCCCATGGAAGAAAAGCGTCGTGTATTCGGCGAGGTCATAGCGGCGCAGGTGGAAATGACGAAGAATCTGCTGCCACCGGGCAAGGATCCGGTCTTTCACCTGACAATGTACAATGCCTCCCTCGATATCTTCCAGAGCGGCCCCATCCTCATGCCGCCCGAGGTGATTCAGGTTTGGAACGACGACGGCATCGGCCACATGCGGGCACTCCCTGCTCCGGCAATGCCCGGGCGACGCCACGGCGTCTACTATCACCTTGCCTACGTTGCCTGGCCGCTGGGCGACACAGTCCAGTCCCAACACGTCGTCGCACCCTCGACCATTGCTTCACAATTCCGGGACATCGTGAATTCGGGCGCCACCGAGTACATGTTGCTCAATGTCTCCGAACTGCGCGAGTTCATCATGGAAGCACGTATGATCGCCGAAATCTGCTGGGACAGCTCACTGGCGCTCGGCAGCTCCGATCCAGCCGGTCGCTACATCGGATGGTGGGCCCGTGAATATTTCGGCGATGCCGCTGTCCCCCATGTGGTGAATGCCTATCGCCATTACTATGCCCTGCTCGACACGCCGCAAGCCACCTGGTGGGACAGCGATCGTGTAAAGGATGCGCTCGGACGCCTCTACAGACAATTCGTCGGCCTGCCAACCGCTGCTAATCCCGACATGCGTTCGAAAATGCGAGCACGCGATCATGCCTACGGTGCTGCGTTTGCCGCAATTGCAGAGGCCAAAAAGCCGATGTCGGCCGAATGCCGACAGTTCTTCTACGAACACGTCGAATTTCCCCTCCTGATCGGCGCCCGCCAGCTCTCGGCCGCGCTCAAACTGGAAACGGCTGCAGACACCTCTGACCCTGCAACGCGCGAAACCCTCTGCAAAGCCGCACTCGCCGACGTATGCCGCCTCGAAGCCGAGATCGCCCGCGCTGAACGACCGCCTTTCACCGGCTGGTATCGCAACACCTGGGTACGCCGAAAAGAACACGAAACCGAACTCCACCGTTCGTTTCGCAATATCCAGGCCTACTGCGATCTGGCTTTCGAAGACAGCGACTTCACCCGACATTCCCTGCTGGAAGCAACGTCCGCAACCCTGCTCGCCGGCACGGATCGCTACACCGAAACCCTCGCGGAAACTGCCGTCTCCAACGAGACCCTCAAGTTCACCATCGACTTTCGCGTCCATCAGGACGCGTTTCGCTCGGAACCTTTCTTCCACGCCGGTATCATCTCGGCTTCAAACACGTCAGCGACACCGCGTCTGGCTGCCCGAGCCGTTCTCAATTCCTGGGCCAAGGGCTCGTTCGACGCCTGGGCCAGCATGGAACCTCTCGGCGTCTATCGGGCCGCTTCCGCCCCCATGGCTGCGCTCGGCTGGGATACCAATGCCACACCGATTGACAGGGATTCCGAAGCGCTCCGCCTGATCTTTACCGCCCGGCACGACACAAAAGTGGATACGTGGATCACTCGCTGCTCCATCCTCAACCGAGAAAGCGGCTACATCCTGCACTCCGTCGACGAATCCGTGACCGCCCCCTCACTCTCGGAGGACGGCCCACTAAAGTTCGTTCTCGCAATGGACGGTCCCCACCCCGGCACCTTCCTCCACCTCGATAGAGTGCGCGTAGAGAAACTGACTCCACACACGCCACGACAACCATCGGTTTCCGGATTTCGGCCGCCTCGCCACCAGGTTACGGCCGAATCAATCCCGTCTCTCGCTCCTCGGCTGTGATCGATCATGCATGCCCAAGATCACCCGAGCCATCTCTGCCTCTTGCCACACCACCCCATGAACCGCCGTCACACCGCCATCCTTATCCTTCCAGCAACGCTGCTCGTCGTCCTCCCGCACCTGCGTGCCGCTGAACCAGCCCCACTCTCGGACCCGAACAACACCGGCGGCTGGGTGCTCTTTGAGCCGCTCAGCGATGAGTTTGACGGCACGGAACTTGACGAGGCGAAATGGGCTCGTGGCAGCCCCTCGTGGCAGGGACGCCAGCCCGTCTATCATAGCAAAGATCCCGCCATGGCCACGGTCTCGGGCGGCAACCTCGTGCTCCGTTCCCAGGTCGGCGGCCCCGGACTGCCCGAGGGCTACAAATACTCCTCCGGCTACATCTTCAGCCGGCTCGCTCGGCGGTTCGGTTACTTCGAGATCCGTTGCAAGGCGGCGGACAACATTCTCGTCACGACGTTCTGGCTCACGGGCGGCAGCAGCACGTGGAAGCGCGAAATCGACATCCTCGAGGTCGCCGCCGGCGTCAGCAGCACCCGCCGCCGCTACGCCTGCAACTTCCACACCTTCGCCACCCTCACTCCGACCGGGATCGACACCACCGACTACGACCGTCCCTTCCACATCGACGACATCGGCTTCAACCTCACCGACGACTTCCACGTCTACGGCCTCGAGTGGA
>RFJS01000126.1 GCA_003694825.1 Verrucomicrobiota bacterium
CGGGTGTGTAGTCGGGCTTGGTCTGGGTGCTGAAGACCGGCCCGACGCAGAAGTAGTCGATCGTGCCCGGCGGCAGCGCCATGGCGGCCCTGGCCTGGTCGAGCGAGTGAGTGGACAGGCCGATGAGACGGTCGGGCCCGAGGCGGCGGCGGGCCTCGGCGGGCGGGGTGTCGTCCTGTCCGATGTGGAGGCCGGCGTCCGGGGTGCGGGCGGCGAGGTCGACGTCGTCGTTGACGATGAGGTGGGGAGCGCCGGCACCGGCGGCGGCGATGACGGGGCGCATGCGTTCGAGCAGGGCGGCCCGTTGTTCAGGGGAGGCTTGCTTGGCGCGCAGCTGGATGAGGTCGGCACCGCCGTCGATGAGCTGGCGGCAAACGCTTTCCCAGCGGTCGGGCGGGACGTAGGCCGTGTCGAGGATGGCGTAGAAACGAGCGGCCTGGAGGGGGCGGGGCATGGCGGCGAGCCGGGGGTGTGGCGAGGATCGCGAGATGGGGACGATGCTCAGGCTTCGTCGGGGTCGGGCTCATCGAGCACGCCGACGACGATGATCCGGATTTCGCCGATCTCCTCGATGCCGAGGTTTTCGGTGAGCACGGCGCCGATCTGTTCGCGCAGGTAGCCGGTGATGTTCTTGAGGTTGGCGTTTTTGCGCACGCGCAGCTCGACGGTGACGTGGGCATGCTGGCCGCGGATGTCCACCCGGGTGCGGGCGGCGCCGATGTCGGGGATGCCTTCGCAACAGCGCTTGACCAGTTCGCGCACGGCTCGGCGCGTGACGTGAACCTCTCCGCCTTCGGAGTCGAAGGCTTTGAAGGTTTTCGGCTGCCGCCCGAAGAGATACCAGAGGGCGAGGGCGATGATCAGCGCGGTCCCTCCCCCGAGGAGGAACCAGGATTGGATGAGGGTCTCGAGCCAGTCCGGCATGGCGGGGGCGGCTGCAGCGGAAACGCAGGCTCAGCCGGCCGGGGCGTCGGTGGTCCAGACGTCTTCTTCTGCGGCGGCTTTGGCCTTTTCGCGGCCTTTGTCGGTGACTTTCTTGACGGCTTCGATGGTCACGTCGACGCGGTTGACTCCCTTGCCGGTCATGGCGGAGAGCTTGTCGCGAACGGCCATCTGCACGTCGTAGGCGGTTTTGGCGAGCTCGGCGCCGAAGGCCATGATGAGGCGGACTTCGATGGAGTAGTTGCCGTCCGGATCTTCGGTGACTTTGACGCCGCGGTCCATTTCCCGCTTGGAGAAGAGGTCGGCGATGCCGTCGACGATGCTGGAGCTGATGCCGACGACGCCGTCCACTTCGGTGGCGGCGAGCCTGACGATGCTGGCGACAACGGTGTGGTTGACCCGGATTTCGCCGAGTGAGGGTTGTTCGTCCGCGGTCTCGATGTTGTCCATGGCTCGAAAAATTAGAAATGTTCGGGCGAAGTGCGACTTAGAAAATCGGCGACATAGCCGGTGGTGGCGTGACCTTCGCAGAAGACGGGATCGCGCATGATGGCGCGATGCAGGGGGATGGTGGTCTGGATGCCGCGGATGATGTATTCGCTGAGGGCGCGATGCATGCGGTCGATCGCCGTCTGGCGGGTTTTGCCATAGGTGATGAGTTTGGCGATCATGCTGTCGTAGTAGGGCGGGATGGTGTAGCCGCCGTAGACGTGGGAATCGACGCGCACGCCATGGCCGCCGGGGGCGTAGTAGAGGTCGATCGTGCCCGGCGAGGGGATGAAGTTGCGGGCCGGATCCTCGGCGTTGATGCGGCACTCGATGGCGTGGGTATTGAAGGTGATGTCCTTCTGATCGAAGGGAAGGGGTTCGCCGCCGGCGATGAGGATCTGCTGCTTGATCAGGTCGATGCCGGTGACCTCTTCGGTGACGGGGTGTTCGACCTGGATGCGCGTGTTCATCTCGATGAAGTAGAAGTTGCCCTGGGCATCGACGATGAACTCGATGGTGCCCGCGTTTTCGTAGTGGGCGGCTTCGGCAGCCTTGACGGCGGCCCGGCCCATTTTCTTGCGCAGGTCGGGGGTGAGGAAAGGAGACGGCGCCTCTTCGATGAGCTTCTGGTGGCGGCGCTGCACGGAGCAATCGCGCTCGCCGAGGTGGACGACTTTGCCGTGCGCGTCGGCCAGGACCTGAAACTCGATGTGGCGCGGGTTTTCGACGAAGCGCTCGACGTAGACGCGGCCGTCGCCAAAGGCCTTTTCGGCTTCGTTGCGGGCGACGTGGAATTCCTTGGCGAAGGAGACGTCGTTGTGGGCGATGCGCATGCCGCGGCCGCCGCCACCGGCGACCGCTTTGATGATGACCGGGTAGCCGATGCGCCGGGCGACTTTGAGCGCTTCCTGTTCGGTTTCGACCGGACCATCACTGCCGGGGACGACGGGGACGCCGGCCTTCTTGACGGTTTCCCGGGCGGTGGCCTTGTCGCCCATCAGGGCGATGCTGGAGGAGCGGGGGCCGATGAACTTGATGTTGCACTTCTCACACTGCTCGGCGAAGTCCTCGTTTTCGGAGAGGAAGCCGTAGCCGGGATGGATGGCGTCGACATCGGCGAGCTCGGCCGCGCTGAGGATGCGCTCCGGGCGCAGGTAGCTCTCGCCCGGGGACGGCGGGCCGATGCAGATCGCTTCGTCGGCGAGCTGGACATGGAGAGACTCGATGTCGGCCTCGGAATAGACGGCGAGGGTCTTGATGCCGAGTTCGCGGCAGGCGCGGACGATGCGCAGGGCGATTTCTCCCCGATTGGCGATGAGGATTTTCTGCATGGATCTACAGTGGGAGAGGGTGAACGTAGCCCGGCGGACGGTCTCGCTCCCGGCCGGAGCGATGGCCGCGGGCCGGCGGGCCGGCGGACGTTGGGTCAGGAGACGCGGACCTTGAAGAGGCGCTGGCCGTATTCGACAGGCTGGCCGTTTTCGGCGAGGACCTCGACGATGGTGCCTTTCACCTCGGCGAGGATCTCGTTCATGATCTTCATGGCCTCGATGATGCACACAGGGGTGTTTTCATCGACGGAGGCGTTGACCTCGACGAAAGGCGGACTCTCCGGCGAGGGGGCCCGGTAGAAGGTGCCAACCATGGGCGAC
>RFJS01000127.1 GCA_003694825.1 Verrucomicrobiota bacterium
GCTGACGCCGAACCCGGATGTGATGTGCAACCGGGAGATCAAGTTCGGCGTGTTTCTCGACTACGCCAGGCGCGAGGGTTTCGAGGCGGTGGCGACGGGACATTATGCGCGGCGGGTCGCGACACCCGAAGGCGACTGGCAGCTCCACGAGGGCGTCGACCCCAACAAGGATCAGAGCTACTTCCTCGCTTTGCTCACTCCCGATCAACTCGCCGCCGCCCGCTTTCCCCTCGGCGACCTGACGAAACCCGAGGTCCGCCGACTCGCCGCCGAAGCCGGCCTTCCCAACGCCGCGAAGAAGGACAGCCAGGGCATCTGCTTCGTCGGCAATGTCCGCATGCGCGACTTCATCCGGCACTACATCCCCGACAACCCGGGCGACATCGTGCGCGTCTCAACCGGCGAGGTCCTCGGCCGGCATCGGGGTCTGCATCTCTACACCATCGGACAGCGTCGAGGCATCGGCATCCCATCGAATACGGACTTCAAAAACTACGTGGTCGTCGGGAGGGACGTGAAAACCAACCGTCTGCTCGTCGAGTTCGAAGAACCGGATACACCCGGCCTCTGGAGCGAAGAGGCGATCGTGCGGGATCTCAGCTGGCTCGGAACACCGATCACGGAGGAGGCGCGTCTGGAGTCACGTGTTCGCTATCGAGACCCGCGCGTGCCCACGGTCTTCACCCCGCTCGGCGACGGTCGGGCGCGCGTGCGTTTCGCGACGCGCCAGCGGGGCCTGGCGCCGGGTCAGATTCTCGCGCTGCACGGCGGCACCCACCTGCTTGGCGGCGCCGTTTTCGAACAGGTTCTGTCTGCATTCCCCATGCCCGAAGCACTCACCCGGGATCACGAGGAAGCCCCCTCATCGAACAGGTGATCCACTCGCCTCGCATTCGCTTCGGCCGCACTCGAGGCGCCCCCGGCGACAGCGTCAGTATCGGATCGTGGGCCCCGGCTGAAACTCACTCTCGGTGAGCACCAGCTTCGCATCGGATCGCGCCCCGAATTCATTGTGCGAGAGTTGACTGAGCACGAGCTCTGCGGCGGCCGCGCCGATAAGGGCGTAGTTTTGCCGCATCCCGGCCCAGTTCTCCATCTCGGGGAGCAGATCCAGATGCATGAGGCCGACATCCTCCGGCACCTGCAATCCGAGTGCCCGGACCCAGTCCATCACCTGCGCATGGTCGGTCAGGATCACATCCGGGCGCTCCGACTCGAACCAGAAGCGGAAGGACTCCGGATTGGCCGAATCGAGAAACAGCGGCATCGGCCGATTCACATCGCTTACCGGGGCATCCTGCAGGCCGGCCAGAAAACCTGCCGACCACCCCCGCTGCAGTGCCCGGTCCATCCGGTTGTTCACGACAAGCCCGGGGCGCCGATAGCCGACCTCGATCACGATCTCCAGGGCTCTGCGAGAAGCATAAAAGGGATTGCCCGCGGCGCGGTGAATCGGAACCGGCGACCGGTCGAATCCCGCCAGCACGACACAGAACTCGTCGAAAACCCCCGGCGTATCCGTAAACAGCGGCGGCGTATCCACGGTCGCGAGCAAGACCACGCCACGAACGCCCCGCGTCTCCAGGATCGTCCGAATGCGCGGACCGCTCATGCCCCGGTCCATGATCCACAAGTCATCGACGCCGTAGCCGGAGAGATCGAGGCGCTCGCGCAATCCCCGCCGCAGCTCCGCGTAACGCGGGTCCTCATAGATGCGCCGCTGCTGCGAACAATTCACGAGCGCGACATTCGCATGAAACCGCGGAGACTGGCTCACACGCAACTGCGCCATCAGCGAAGCGACCACCGGGTTTTTCCGGTAGCCGAGCCGTGCGGCCACCTCCTGAATACGGCGACGGGTCGCCAGAGCCAATCGGGGATCGTCGCGCAGGGCAAGGGACACAGAAGATTTACTAACGCCCGCCACCTCGGCGACGCGCTGCATGTTTACCTTTCCAGCCATTCGACAGGTTCAACGGTCGAAAGTCCCGCGGCTTGAGCGGAACCCGCCCCCCCGCGCGCATTCCCCGCCCTGCCAGGCCAAACGAACAGCTCCCTCTACTCGAAATCGGTCCGGCGAATCTCCCACACAAAGGGCAAAGCTGCCAACTCGGCCAGAACACACCGCCAATCGGGCCGCTGCGTATCCGACATCACCAGCAGCTCCCCGTCACCGCAACCCACGCGCCCGGGCGACCGGAAGAACTGCGCCCTCGTATCGATCCTCCGGACAACATCCCGTGCCGCGGGGACATCTGGCACGCAAAACTCGTAGACCACGGACCGTCGGCCCGACGGCGGACCCTCCAGCCCCGCCGCATCGATGCCTTCGAGCGAAAATCGGATCTTCGCCCATATCCCGCACTCCGCCGCCGACGCCTCCGGCTTTCCTTCCGCTCGCACGCACTCCGCCGGATCCGCCTCAACACGCTGACACCCCGTCAGCAGCAGACTCACCGCGGCAACGCCTCCGGCAACCGCACCCTTCCAGCCACGCCCCGCATGCCTGACCGACGATAAAGACACCATCGCATCGGACGCCCTTCCCGGCGAAAGGTTTCCCACATACCTGCCGCCTGCGCGTCAATCGCACAGCGCGGTGAAATCATCCCATCATGAAGAACACCAATGAACCCCTCCCCAAACTTTGGCGTAGACCCCCCTCCCCGAACTTTGGCGTAGATCCTTCGCAACTCGTTGGTGCCGAGGAGGGGACTCGAACCCCTACGTCCTTGCGGACACTAGATCCTGAATCTAGCGCGTCTACCAATTCCGCCACCTCGGCACTTCGACGTGGGAAAGGGACGATTTGCCACTCTCCCGCGCCTGCGTGCAAGAATTATTTGTCCCGAATCGCATTCGCAGGCTCTGCCGCCCAAACCGGCGGCCGCCGGACCCGCGACAATCGCCCAGCACCAACCGCGCATCCCGTGCGCCGCCCTCCCGGCACGCACCTCATTCGCCGCCTTGACCACCCGCACCAGCGCCGGCCAGCACCTCCTCCAGCGGGAGCGGGGCCAGGCCAACATTGGTAAAATCACTGAACGCCATCTCCAGACTGCGGGCGATGCGCCCGAACAGCCAGGCGCCACCGCGAATCTCGACGAGAAGGTTTCGCGGCAGCCACGTGCGCGCCTCGGGCACCGGGACCGAATCGATTCGCACATCCAGCCGCTCGATCTTCACGCCCGGCAACAGCCGCACCGGTCCGGCCAGCGAGAGATCCACGGCGACAAAGCCCGGCAACTGCGTATCCACCACCACGCTCCCCTCCACCCCGGTCAGCACCCGAACGAATGCCCGGTCCACCCACCCGAGCCCCCGCAGGTCCGGTTCGGCGAACTCCAGCCGGTAATCGATCCGCCCGGCCTCCCGCCGCAGCTCCGAAAAGCGCATCGCCCGGACAACGCGCTGCATCCGCCGGCTCAGGACAGGCCGCTCCTTCACGCCCTCGGCCAGCTCCGAGCGCGCCCGTTTGAGAAATGCCTCCACCTCGCCCGCCGTCGGCCGTTGGCCATCGACTTCGAGAAGCACGATCCTCCGCCCCGGCGGTTGCGAGGGATCCCACCGCGCCAGCGTCTCGCCGTCAGCATTGCGCACCCGTTCGGTCCAGGCCCAATTCCCGGTCCCGAGGGCGATGCCGGCTGCGAAAGCAGCCCGCACCGGGGCGGGAAAACCAACAATCTCCGGCAGCAACACCGAAAAGCGGCTTTCATGCGACGGTCGCCCCTCGAGCCAGCTGACGCCGCCCGCCTCCCTCCCCCCGGCGAACGGCGCCCCCAACAACAACGCGCCGATCAACATGCACCCGGATCGAAGCATCCCCCACATGAGCAGAAATCATCCACCGGCGCAAATCGTCACCGTTTTTCGCATACGGTTTTGTCACCAAATTGGCACGCAGCCGGCTTGAAAGCTCCCCGGGGATTTCCCCCATTGTCCATCGTCGAAACCACCGGCCCTGCCGGACAGCCTGTTCCTTGACACATGAGCGCTGACTGCGAGCACCCGCTCCGTTCATGCCGCCCCGCCCCAAAACCACCGGGAATGCGACTTTCCCGCCCGGCGGGGCCCACGCCTCGACCGGACGGGGAACCGCGAAACCGCACCCGGGCGCGTCTCCGCCCCCGGGAGGGCTTCGCGGCCTGAACAAACCAACCATCCGGCGCTTTCGCCGGACGCATGAACGATGAAAAAGTCAGCCCTGATGACAGCCCTCAGCCTGGGCCTCCTTGCCGCGCCTCTCGCCCTCCAGGCGAAGACGCTCGAGGAAGCCTACGTCGAGTCCTACCGCGGCCGCACGGATGTGCCCGCGCCCATCTCGGTAATCGCACCGCAGGTGGCGCCGGGCTACATCGGCACCACGGTCGAGCTCGTCTTCATTGTCGACGAGCAAGGCCGTCCCACCGACATCCAGGCGCGCAACAAGGCGGATCCGGACCTCGTCCGCGAAGTGGCCAAAGCCGTCGAGAAATGGCGCTTCAAGCCCATGACCGACGCCGAGGGCAAGCCGCACGCCACGCGCGTGCTGCTGCCCGTCCACATCGTCGACGAGCCGGGCTCCAGCCTGCTGGTCGCGGCGAACTGACCCAGGCCGCAGGGCGCTGATCGACACACAAGACCAGAAAACAACCGGGGCCGTCTCCGCCCTCTTCGCGGAGGCGGCCCCGCTCATTTTCCACGATCCTTCCGCCCCCCGTTCCGTTCGGCCGGAGCCAGCCGCCACCGCCGCACCGCCAACTACGTGCCCGCGCGCCGGCACGGCATTGAGGGATTTGGGTTTGCCCCGAGGTGGCGCTTGTGACGAACCTTGCCGGATACTCGCACCATGAACACCGCGCACCAAATGGACGGGACATCTCCAACGAGGCACGCGCGAGCCGCCGCTCTCCGTCGGCACCTCGCGCCCGCGGCACTCGTCTGCGCACTCCTCTCCGGCTGCTCGGTCAAGGACATGGCCATCAACCAGATCGGCTCCGCCCTCGCCGAGAGCATGGGCACGGCGCTCGCTTCCGAAAGCGACATCGAATTCGCCGGACAGGCCATCCCCTTCAGCCTCAAACTCACCGAGGCGCTCCTGCTCGAGCAGCCCGACAACGACGCCCTGCTGCTCGCCGCCGCGTCCGGCTTCACGCAATACGCCTACGTCTGGATCCAGCAGCCGGCGGACTTTATCGAGATCGACGACTTTTTCGAGGCTCAGCGCCTCCGGGACCGGGCACGGGCGTTCTACCTGCGGGCAAACCGCTACGCGCTGCGCGCCCTCGAAGTCCGGCACCCCGGTTTCAGCGAGCGCTTCACCGCCGACCCCGCCCAGGCCTGCGCGGCGCTCACGCGCGACGACATCGAGACCGCCTACTGGGCCGCCGCCTCGCTCGGCGCCGCCATCTCCCTGAGCAAGACCGACCCGGAGCTCATTGCCCGCCAGCCTGCAGTCGAAGCCCTCATCGACCGCGCCTATGCGCTCGCTCCGGACTGGAACGATGGCGCCCTCGAGGAATTCCTCATCGCCTACGAACTCGTGCGCCCGGCCGGACTGGGCCCGGCTCACGAGCGCGCCCGCCGCCACTTCGAGCGGGCCGTCGAGCTGTCCGGGGGCCGCTCGGCCTCCGCCTACGTCACTTTCGCCGAATCGGTTTCCGTCGCCGAACAAAACCGCACCGAATTTCTCCAGCTCCTCGACAAGGCCCTCGCCGTGCCGCTCGACGCCGCTCCCGAAAAGCGCCTTGCCATCATCGCGGCGCAGCAGCGCGCCCGCTGGCTTCTCGAGCGCGTCGACGAACTTTTTCTCGAATAAGGGGTCGTTGCCTCACCTCGGCCCTCGTCCAGGGCCACAGCCTTCCTTCCTCTCAGCATGAACGCGGAAAAATCCTCTTCCTTCCTCGCCCGTCTCCTCAAGCCGGGCCTCTTCGCCCTCGGCCTGCTCACCGCCGCCGGCACGCCCGCCCTCGCCCGCACGGTGCCGGTGAAGCTCGCCACCCTCGCGCCCAAGGGCACCTCCTTCCACCTCATCTTGCAGGAAATGGGCCAGAAGTGGCGCCAGGCGCCCGACGGCGGCATGCGCCTGATCATCTACACCGACGGCACGATGGGCGGCGAGGCCGACATGGTGAAGCGCATGCGCCTCGGCCAGCTCCATGCCGGCCTGCTCACGATCAACGGCATCACCGAAATCGAACAATCCGTCGCGGGCCTGCAAAACATCCCCATGGCCTACCGCAGCCTCGACGAAGCGCAGTATGTCCGCGAAAAGCTCGCCCCCCGCTACGAGAAGCTGCTCGAGGAAAAGGGCTTTATCGTCCTGGGGTGGTTCGATTCCGGCTGGATCCACATCTTCTCGCGCAAACCGCTGCGCACCCCCGAGGACCTCCGCGGCGAGAAGGTATTCGTCGTCACCGGCAGCGAGGCCACGGTAAACATCGCCCGCTCGCTCAACATGCAGCCGGTCGCCCTCGAGCCGACCGACATCCTCGTGAGCCTGCAGACGGGGCTCGTCTCGGTCGTAACCGCCCCGCCCTTTTACGCGCTCGCCGGACAATTCTACCAGCCCGCGCCGCACATGCTCGAGATCAACTTCGCCCCGCTCGTCGGTGCCCTCGTCATCTCCACGCGCTCGTGGAACATGATGACCCCGGCTCAGCGGGAGATCGCCCGCAAGACCGGCACCGAAGCCTGTGCGAAAATCACCGAAGCGGCCCGCCGCGAGATGCGCGAATCCATCGAAGCGATGCAGAAGCGGGGCCTGCAGGTCCAGAAGGTCGA
>RFJS01000128.1 GCA_003694825.1 Verrucomicrobiota bacterium
AGCTGCCGCAACACACGGGCACAGAAAAAGGGCGCCTCCCCGGCACGTCGGCCATGAGGAAGCGCCCTTTGTCAAAAACGCGATGGCGGCGAAACCGGCGCGGGCGTCACTTCGCCTGGATCTCGACCGTGGCGCTCGCGAGGCCGTCGGATGTCGCGGTGAGGCGGATGGTGCCGGACTCGCCGGGTTTGCTGCGGATGATGACGAGGGCGAGGCCGTTGAAGGCGCGGCGCCAGTCCGCCTGGAAGGGATCGGTGGTGGCGGCGTTGCCGTTGTCGACCGCGGCGATCTCGCCCGGCCCCTCGATGGAGAAGCGCACGAGATTGTCGGCCAGCGGGCAGAAGTGGCCCCTGGCGTCTTCGATCCGGACGGTGACGAAGGAGAGGTCGTAGCCGTCGGCGTCGATGACGGCGCGGTCCGGCTCGAGCGCGATCTGCGCCGCCGCTCCGGCGGTGAAGACTTCCTTCTCGGCGACGACCTTGCCGTCGCGATAGCCCACGACCTTGATCGAACCCGGAGCGTAGGGGACGTCCCAGCGCATCCGATACTTCGAGGCGAAGGTCGTGCCCTCGTAGTGGTTGAACTTCACGGGGATCACCGTGGGCTCCGCCCAGCGCTTCTTCCGGCCGAAGGACTTGCCGTTGACGATCAGCTCGGCCTCGTCGCAGTTGGTGTAGCAGAACACGGGGATCGCCTCGCCTTCACGCCCCTCCCAGTTCCAGTGCGGCAGCACGTGGATCATCGGGTCGCTGGTCCAGACGCTCTGGTAAAGGTAGTAGCGGTCTTTCGGGAAACCGGCGAGATCGACGATGCCGAAGTAGGAGCTGCGCGAGGGCCAATCCGCGTTCCAGTAGCCGTCGGTGCTGTTGTCCTGACCGCCGAAGGGCGTCGGCTCACCGAGGTAGTCGAAGCCGGTCCAGACGAATTCGCCGAGCGCGGTCGGGTTCTGCTCGAGATAGTGGAACTCGATGTCCGGCGGATAGGCCCAGGGCGGGCCGATGATGTCGTAGCTGGTGACCTGCAGGGACTCGTGCTTTTTGTATTTCTCGATCGGCAGGTGATAGACGCCGCGGCTGCTCGTGCACGAGGAGGTCTCGGAGCCGTAGATGATCCAGTCGGGGTGCTTCGCCTTCTCCACTCCGTAGAGCACCGGCTTGTAGTTCATGCCGACGAGATCGACGGCCTCGGCCATGCCGTTTTCATAGGGGCCCGGATGGTAGTTGAAACCGGCCGTCACCGGACGGGTGGGATCCTCGTCGTGGGCGATGGCGGCGAGGTGGCGGGTGAGGACCGCGCCATCGGGACGGTTCTGCTCGAGAATCTCGTTGCCGATGCTCCACATGACCACCGCCGGGCTGTTGCGGTCGCGGCGGATCATATCGCGCAGGTCGCGCTCGTGCCACTCTTTGAAGAACTTGTTGTAGCCGTTGGGCACCTTGGCGATTTCCCACACGTCGAAGGCCTCGACCTGCAGGAGGATGCCCATCTCGTCGCAGAGTTCGACCAGTTCCGGCGAGGGCGGGTTGTGGCTCGTGCGCACGGCGTTGGCGCCCATCGCTTTCATGATCTCGAGCTGCCGCTGGGTGGCGCGGCGGTTGACGGCCGCGCCCAGCGCGCCGAGATCGTGGTGGAGGCACACGCCCTGGAAGCGCACGACGCGCCCGTTGAGGAGGAAGCCCTTGTCGGCGGTATATTCGATGGTGCGGATGCCGAAGCGATTGCGCACGGTGTCGATGACCTTCCCGTCGCGGGAAATCTCCGTCACCATGGTGTAGAGCTGCGGAGAGACGATGTCCCAGCGGCGCGGCTCCGTGACGACGAGTTCGCGCGTGACGACGACCTCGTCGCGGGCATCGACACGCACGCCGCCGGCGGCTTCGGCGACCGGTTTGCCGTCGGGGTCGAGGATGGTGTTTTTCACCTCGATGGCCGCGCCCGTTGTATCGACATTTTCGATTTCGGTCTGCACGCGAACGACCGCCTGCCCATCCTCGACCGAGGGCGTGGTGATGAAGGTGCCCCAGTGCGCCACGTGGACGGGATCCTTGATCTCGAGCCAGGTGTTGCGGTAGATGCCGGCGCCGGGATACCAGCGCGAGGAGAGATCCTCGGGCGAGAGCTTTACCGCGATGACATTTTCGCCGCCGTAGTTGAGATGGGCGCTGATGTCGTATTCGAAACCGATGTAGCCATAGGGACGGTTCCCGATGAAGCGGCCGTTGACCCACACTTCGCTGTCATACATCGCCCCGTCGAACTCCACCGTCACCACGCGCCCCTTCGCCTCCGCCGGCACCGTGAACGTCTTGCGATACCAGCCGATGCCGTGAAAGGGCAGGCCGCCACAACGGGCATTGTATTTGACATCGAAGGGACCCTCGATGGCCCAGTCGTGCGGCAGGCGCACGGAACGCCAGCCGGAGTCGTCGAAGGCCGGCGCCTCGGCCCCGGGCGCATCCCCCTTGTGGAAACGCCAGTCGTCGTTGAAGGAGACACGCATCCGTCCGGATGCCGCATCGTTTCCCAGGGCACCGGCGAGGCCGGTGCTCGCAATCAGAGCACTCATAGTCAATACGCGGCTGATCCCGCCGCCTCGTCTGTGTAAAGGCATGTCCTCAAACTCCAGAATCCAGGTTGTCGTGGAACCGGGAGACTGTTGGTGCACCCGCCGGTCGACTCAAAGACCGGATTCCTCAAACAATTAACCT
>RFJS01000129.1 GCA_003694825.1 Verrucomicrobiota bacterium
ACGGAATCAAGCCATCTGCCTCTCCTCGCGCCGCGATCAGGGCAAACCTCATGCCGACAACCGGCGTCCACCCGCGCCGCACCGCCATCGAACCGTTCAACGTCGCCTACGCCGAATGCGCCCCCCAAAAAACGGTGAGTCTCTCCCAACCTGATGGCGCGTCGCCCCCTCACGATCCCCCGGGAGGCAAGCGCGCTCAGGGCCAGACCGCCTGCGCACGTTTCTGCCAAACCGCCTCGCTCATGTCGCCTCATTCACTTCCGCTCCCCACGCACATGCCCCGTCTCGGGATACTTGCTGCATCCTCAGGTTTTCCATTCTCCACCGCAGCCCTCAAAGGTGGTGGCGAGACCCGGAATCGAACCGGGGACACAAGGATTTTCAGTCCTCTGCTCTACCAACTGAGCTATCTCGCCGAGAGCGACATCAGGGCCCGTCCACAAGGATCGAAACCCCGTCCCGAAAGGGAAGCCGGGTAACTACGGACGGTTCCGAAAAACGGGCAAGAGAAAACTCTCGGAAAACGCGAACAAATCCCGCCAGCTCCCAAAATCCGCCCCGCCAACATGCCGGCCCGCTTTCCATGCTTGCCGCAGGCATCCGACTCTCTCCACGAACAACGAGAGCGTTTCGCCTCTGATTTTCCTTCCTCGCGGTCCACTGACCTGAACGATTGCCGACACATGCCACCGTCTTCGAATCCCCAGCCCCTCCCCCTTGCCTCGGCCGCCGACTGGAGCTTTCGCGACGCCACCCGCCGCAGCCGCTGGCGTCCGGCGGTGGTCCCCGGTTGCGTGCATCGCGACCTTCTGCGCCACGGGCTCATCCCCGATCCGTTTTTCGGGACCAACGAACTGGATCTCCAGTGGATCGGCCATCACGACTGGGAGTATCGCGCCGACTTCACCATCCCCGCCGATCTCCTCGCTCACGAGGTGATCGAACTCGTGGCGGATGGCCTCGATACCGTGGCCCACGTCGAACTCAACGGGAAGCGCGTTGGCGCCACCGACAACATGTTCGTCGGGCACCGCTGGAACGTGAAACCCCTGCTGCGCGCCGGCCGTAACCGGCTTCTCGTGCGCTTCGCATCCGCCGAGAAGTGGGTCGCCACCCATCGGCTCGAACACACGCCCCGCGAATTCAACGATCCGGTCGGCGGCTGCACCCGTTTGCGCAAGCAACAGTGCCAGTTCGGCTGGGATTGGGGCCCCCGGCTCGTGACCGCGGGCATCTGGCGCGATATCCGCCTCGAGGCATGGAATACCGACCGCATCGAGCATGTGCGCATCGCCCAACACCACCATGCCGACGGCACGGTCCGGCTCACCTTTACGCCCCTTACGGCGCGCCGCCGGCGCAATCTGCGCGTCGTCGGTGACGTGCGCCTCGACGACACTCCCGTCGCCGCCGTCGAGAACGGCGAGGCCACGATCGCCGCCCCGCGCCTCTGGTGGCCCAACGGTCACGGAGAACAGCCGCTCTATACCGTCCGCCTCGAGGTGATCACATCCGACGGCACTTCGATCGGCCGATGGGAACGCCGGATCGGCCTGCGCACACTTCGCCTCGACCGGCATCCCGACACCTGGGGCGAGAGCTTCCAGTTCGTCCTCAACGGTCGCCCCGCCTTCGCCAAGGGCGCCAACTGGATCCCCGCCCACAGCTTCGTCGCCGGCCTGACCCGTGCCGACTACGCCCGCGATCTCACCGCTGCCGCCGAAGCGCACATGAACATGATCCGCGTCTGGGGCGGCGGCATCTACGAAAGTGAGGATTTCTACGACCTGTGCGACGAACTCGGCCTGCTCGTGTGGCAGGACTTCATGTTCGCCTGCACCCTCTACCCCGCCGACCGCGCCTTCCTCCGGAGCGTCCGCACCGAAGCCATCCAGCAAGTCCGCCGCCTCGACCATCGCGCCTGTCTGGCACTGTGGTGCGGCAACAACGAGCTGTCCATGGCCAATCCCGCCGAATTGCAAAAGGCGAAGTTGCGCCGTCAATACGAAGCGATCTTTCACAAACTCCTTCCCGAAGTCGTCGCCGCCGAAAGCACCGGCCGCGACTACTGGCCCTCGTCTCCATGGCATGGCGACTTCGAGGCGCCCGGCGACGATGAACGCGCCAACGGCATTCGCCGCGGCGACACGCACTTCTGGGGCGTCTGGCACGCTCGCGAACCGGTAAAGAACTACGAGAAATGGCCCTTCCGCTTCTGCTCCGAATTCGGCATGCAGAGCTACTCATCGCCTGAAACCAATCGCACCTTCGCACCTCCCGGCGACGACAACGTCTTCGGACCGGTCATGGAAAACCACCAGAAAAACCGGGCCGGCAACCAGATCATCCTCGACTACGTCTCCCGCCGCTACCGCTTCCCGAAAGACCAGGACGCCCTCATCTACCTTTCGCAGCTCAACCAGGCGATGTGCATGCAGATCGGCGTCGAATACTACCGGCGCAACATGCCGCGTTGTATGGGAGCGTTGTATTGGCAGCTCAACGACTGCTGGCCTGTCGCCTCGTGGAGCTCGATCGAGTTCACCGGCCGCTGGAAGGCGCTCCACTACCTCGCCCGTCGCTTCTTCGCACCGGCCATCGTCTCCGCCCACGTCCCCGGCGACGAGACAGTCACCATCGGCAACTACCGCCGGACTTCTGTGCGCGAGGTGCACCTCTACACCGTTTCGGACCTTCCCGATGAGACCGGCGCCGTCCTGCGCTGGGACCTTTTTCATCTCGATGGTCGCCGCCTTCGCGGCGGTCGCCGCCGGGTGCGCCTTCGCTACGGCGAGGCGCTCCAGCAGGTCTCGCTCGATCTCGCCCGCGACATGGCGCGCCATGGCCGCGACAACATCGTGTTGCGCATCGCGCTCGACATCGCCGGCAAGACGATCAGCGAGGACGGCATACTGCTGACACGTCCGCGCTTCATGCCTCTGCCGAAGGCCCGCACCCGAGTGCGGCTCGAACGCCTCGACCCACGCCGTTACCGGATCACGTTCGTCTCGGACGCCTACCAACACCGCTTCGCCTTCGCCGTGTCAGGCATGGACATGCGTGCTTCCGACAACTGGTTCGACCTCTTCCCCCACGAACCGAAAGTCGTCGATATCCGCCTCCCGCGGCCTCTTGCCGAAGCGCAACTGATGAAACGCCTTACCTGGCGGTCTCTCGTGGACGCATCGGCGTAACCCACGCGGATCATATCTGAACGGTTCTCGGGACTCGCGTTTGCCCGGACACACTCCTGGCCGGGAAAAACGGAACCGTTCTCTGCCTCATCCCCCGATGCGCACGCGCCTGTCTACCTTCACCACTGGACAACGTCCCGCAGACCTTCGTTTCAACGGTCTCTCGGCGGGGAAAAAGACTGGCGGAGAGAGGGGGATTCGAACCCCCGGTACCCTTTTGGGGTACGACGATTTAGCAAACCGTTGCTTTCGACCACTCAGCCATCTCTCCGAGCCAATCGATGGCCGGAAAAATGCAAGTGAGTCGGCCTCTGACAAGGGCAAAAATAACTTCGGCACCGCATCTGCCGGCCTCGGTCACGACGGGCGCCTCCCCGCGAAAACAACGGCCGGTCGAACGGGGCCGCGCCCCGGCCACCGCTTTACCGTTGCCGCGCCCGCAAGGGCACTACACATTTACCCGTATGAACCGGACTGTCTGGATCGTGGTCGCCATCGTCGCCGTCATTGCGGCGGCTGTTTTGGGCATTCAATTCAAGAAGGCCTCCGACGCGCGGCGCGCCGAGATGCAGCGGGCCGCCGAACTCGAGAAACAGCTCGAAACCGCCAGGGCCGCCGAGCGCGAAGCCCAGACCAAGGCCGACCAGGAAGCCGAAGCGCGCCGCCTCTTCATGCTTCAAGCCCAGCGCGAAGCCGAGGCCGAGGCGCGCCGCCTCGCGCAGGCCCAGGCCGAGATGGAAGAACAGGAAAAGGCCCGCCGTGCGGCCGAAGCCGCGGCCGCGGCCGCCGCCGCCGAAGCCGAACGCATCCGCCAGGAACGCGAAAAGCTCGCGGCCGAAGCCCAACGCCTCGCCGAACTCCGCGAAAAGGAACGTGCCGAAGCCGAGCGCAAACTCGCCGAAGCCAGGGCCGCCCTGCAGGCAGCCCTCGAGGAGAAAGAGCGCGAAATCGCCCGCCAGGCAGCGCTCATCGCGTCGTATAACAAGCGGCTCAATCGCGTCGAAAAGCCCGAGGTCTCCGCGACCGCGGACACCCCGGCGCCGGAAAAGGCATATCGGCCACGCATCATCATGCCGCCCGACTTCAAGCGCTCGAGCCACTTGCGCGTGCTTTTGCCCTCGGAGAACTGATCTCCCCGTCCGGGCTCTCCCGGCCTGCCCCCTTCCCCTCCGGCGGACGCCGCTCACCGCCGCCGGGCGAGCCAGAACAGGCATTCGTCGGCGAATTCCCGCACGCTTTGCGATTCGTTCGCCAACCGGTGCCGGGGGTGATCTTCGAGATAGACCCACCCGGTGTTCTCCAGGTCATCGAGCACCTCGCGGCGGGTGGGAATATGCATAAAAATCCGTCCCTCCGCACGTTCGATGACGCGATCCAACCCTTCGGCTTCGTCGGCATCCGGCCACGACTCGTCCGGCCGTCGATCCCGGCTTCGCGTGCGCTCAAAGTCGTGAGTCGTGAAAACCAGATGCCCACCCCGCCGCGTCACCCGGGCGAGCTCCCGCAACGCCGCGCGGCGATTCTCGCGTCCGGGAATCTGCATCAGTCCGTTGAACGCGAACACGACGCCGTCGAAGCTCCCGTCCTCGAAGCGCAGCGATCGCGCATCGCCCGCCTCGAAAGCCACCGCCGCCCCCAACGCGTCCGCATTGAGCCGGGCCTGTTCCACCAGCGGCTCGCAAAAGTCCACCCCGACGACCTCCTCGAAGCCGAGCTGCCACAGCCCCAGCGCCACCCGACCCGCTCCGCAGCCGACATCCAGCAGGCGGTCCCCGGGGGAAAACACCGCACTCAGCACAACCCGCTCAGATACCCACAAGCCCACCGTCCTCGCCGCCCGGTCATAGTGCGCGACCGCGACCGGATCGGAAAACCAGCGCCGCACCGTCTCCCCATCAACCGATCTCATTTCACCTGAAAAAGCAGCTTGATTTCCCATATGCGCGACGAATTAATGACCGTTTTTCCATTTCCAATGAAAGCGACGATCAAAACACAAGGGAAGCAATTCACCGTCAGCGAGGGCGACGTCCTCGTCGTCGATCGTTTCCCGAAAACCGAACCGGGCT
>RFJS01000130.1 GCA_003694825.1 Verrucomicrobiota bacterium
GTCCGGTGTCGCGATGACGACCGCGTCGATATCCTTCTGTTTTTCTTTCATCTCGCGGTAGTCGGTATACACCTTCGCCCGCGGATATTTCGCGAAAACCTTCGCCGCGTAGTCGTGATCGACGTCGCAGAGAGCGACGATGTTTTCCTCCTCGCAGTTGCTCAGATTGGCCTGTCCCATGCCGCCCACGCCGATGCCGGCGATATTGAGCCGCTCACTGGGGGGCTTGTGTCCCTCGCGGCCGAGCACACGCGAGGGAAGGATCTGCACAAGGCTCGCGGCCGCAGTCGTGGCCACGAATTGGCGCCGGGTAATCGGGGTTTTCATCGCTGCCGCTCTTAATGGGAGGGGCACCGTAACGTCCACCACAAGTTGAGCAAACTGTATCTTTAACAGTTGAGCCTGCCGTGGAGCCCGCGGCGGGCGGCGGGGACACAATCCTCGCGACCGCCCCCGCTCCCGGCCCCCTTCCTCGCAGGCCCCTCAAGCCCGCCGCCGCCAGGGAATCAACCGATTCTCGACGCTGCCATCCTCATAGAGATCGACGATCGCGTAGGCCGGCGGAAACTCCTGGTAGGCCCCGTCCCACCATGCTCCGCAGACAGCACCGTTGCAGCAATAGCGCACGTCGAGGTAACGGACGTCGTCGGCCAGGTGAATGTGCCCGCTGAGGCAGACGCGGACGTTGCGATGCTTCCGGAAGAGATCCTTGATGCGCCGCGCATCGATGTGTGCCCACTCTCCGGGCACGACCCAGTCACCGGTGGCTTCGTTGTCCCCGTCGAAAAACGCGCACACACTCAACAGCGGAATGTGCGACAGCACGCACACCGGGACATCGCGCGCGACCTGCTCGAGATCCCGCGCCAACCACGCGAACTGCTCGTCATCGAGTCGGGCGCGGTAGCCGCGCCCGCCTTCGGGATGGAAATGAGCACTGTCGAGCACGATGAAGTGCCAGCCGGCGCGATCAAAGCTGTAGTAGCGGTCCTTCATGCCCAGCTGCTCCATGGCCATGGCCTTCCCATAGAGCGGATCGGCGCTCGCGGCCGCCCGGCGGCCTTTGGGCAGCGCCCACCCCCAGACGTCGTGATTGCCCAGGGCGTACACGGGCTCGACATGCAGCTCCTCCCCGACGACGCGATGCCACTCCACCCACTGGGCGAGAGCCTCGTCCTTTTCCACCTTCAGCGCGTCCATGATGAGGTCGCCACCGAAGAAGACAAAGTCCGGTCCCGCCGCCTGCGCCTGCCGCAAGGCGGCCGCCAGCCCCTCGGCCGCTCCCTTGCCCGGGAGGATGTGCACGTCCGTGAGATGGGCGATGCGCAAGACACGCGCCCCGCGGTCGACGGGAGGCCGGACCGTCTCCCGGGCGGCGAGGGCCGTCGCGGAGATCATGCCGGCCGCACCGAGAGCACCCGTCCCGAGAAAGCGCCGCCGCGACACGCGCGGGGAACGCACATGAGGATTCGCCTGATGGTTCTGGTTCATATCTGCTCCTTCCCTGTCTTGCCCTGCGGCGTCTTCACCGCGCTCAACTGCGAGAGCAGCAGGTGCTGCTGCAGCAATGTTTCGCCGATCGCGGAGATGATCGACAGCGTGACCGCCGGGTCGTCCCGCTCCCAGTCGATCTCGACCAGTCCGAAGTTCGCCATGGCGAAGGCTTCACCGACCCGGTGACGATTCGGGCTGATCGCCGGCCAGACTTCCGTGAGGCCGCTCGAAGTGATCTCCCAGAGTGGATACGGGACCCCCTCCTCGGGACCGACGCTGCTCAGCTCCGCCCAATGCGTGTCGCCACTGAGCACGATGACGCCGTTGGCCCGGGTGCGGGCCAGCAGCTCGAACAGCCGCCTCCGCTCGCGCGGAAAGTTCGCCCAGGCTTCCCAGCCGGTAAACTCCGCCAGGCACTGAATGCTCGAGCCGATCAGCCGCAATTCCGCCGGTTCGCGCAGCTGCGCCTCGAGCCATCGCCATTGCGCCTCCCCGAGCAGCGTGGCCGACTCGGCATCGTCCGGAAGATAGGGCCCCATCCGCGCCGGCTCACGCGTCCGCGCATATTCCTCCTGCGAAACATGTTTCAGCGGCGATCGATTCCACCGCAAGTCGAGCAGGATGATCTGCACGCGCCGGCCTTCCGGACCGAAGATCCACGAACCGTAAGCGCCGTCCGGCCGGGACCG
Organism: Verrucomicrobiota bacterium; assembly: GCA_003694825.1. GTDB lineage: Bacteria > Verrucomicrobiota > Verrucomicrobiia > Opitutales > Opitutaceae > J108. The sequence continues at coordinate 2,184 of RFJS01000130.1, forward strand.
CCGCGGCGAGTCCATTGGTTCGCCGAAGAAATCGAGCATGAGCCGCCGCGCGGCCTCTTTTTGTGGATACCCCGCTCCGGCGTCGTTGGCGCCGAAGTCGTGGTCGTCCCAGATGCCCAGCACCGTCGCGTGTTCGCGCAACGCCGCGAATCCAGGCTCCTTGCCGAGCTTTTCGTAACAGCGCGCCATGACCGCCATGTCGGTGGTGTCGGCATAGACATTGTCACCGAGCATGAGCATGAGCTGCGGTTCACGAGCCATGACCTGGCGCCAGACCGGCTGCGGTTTGTTCTGGTTCGCACAGGAGCCGAAGGCGATCCGCGAGACCGCCGTCTCCGGGGCATCGCCGGCGGCCGAAACCGCCGGCATCCCGCTGAGAACCAGTGCCGCGCAAACCAGCAGTCCGCGCCAGACCGGCGCGCTCCGATGCCGCGAGGCAATCATGGGCGTCTCTTCCGTCATGGATGCCGATCTCCCCATCACAACTCGAAGGAAAGCGTGAACATCGCGGTGCGCGGCGCTCCAATGAAGTAGTAGCCACGGGAAACCGATGCCCCGCCATCGATCCCCGCGAGATACTCCTCGTCCAGAAGATTCTGGATACGAATACCGGCCGAGGCGTTTCGCAGCAGGCCGGCCTGCCCGCCGTCCACGAAACGATAGGTGAGCGCGAGATCGAATACCGTGAAGGCGGGAAGCTTTTCGCCGTTGTCCAGCGTGCCGTAACGCTCGCCGGTGTATTTGCCGCTGAGCACGGCGTGGAAAGGTCCGCTGCGATAGAAGACGCTGCCGTTGAGCATAAAACCGGGCGATCCCGCCACCTCGTTGCCGCCGACAACCCCGTTTTCCGGCACCGAGCGGGTATATTGCGAGTCGTTGAGCGTCATGGCCCAATAGGTGCCGAAGCTGCGGGAGATATCTGCGTTGACCGCGAGCTCGAGCCCCTTCGACTCGATGCCCCCGACGTTCACGTAGCCGCCGCCCTGCCCGATGTCGTAGTTGATTTCCGTGACACCGTCCTCAGTCCGCGGGGTCACGAACACGATCCGATTGTCGAACTTCGCATAGTAGGCCGAAGCCGTCGCGGCGAAGCCGCCCCGGGCGATGCGGTAGCCGAGGTCGAAGCTGTCCGCCGTCTCCGGCTCGAGACTGGGGCTCACCTCGCGGGTGATGATCTCGTCGACGATGGCCGAGAAGTTGCGGGCGAAGTTTCCGAAGACCTGTCCCCGGTCCTCGCCGAGATCCCAGGTGAAGCCGACACTGGGCAGCAGGTCGGAATCGGAGTTCCACTCCCGATCGTCGCGCACGCCGTAGAGATCGCGGTAGCCGATATCGACGAAGAATGTCTTCAGCCCCGCCGCCAGCGTGAGGCTGCCCAGGCGCATCGTGTCCTGGATGTAGAGCTGGAGGGTATCGGTCGTCAGCTTCGACTTGAAGTCATACCAATAGGGCCGGCGGTCCCAGGCATAGCCGATGCGCGTGTCGATGATTTTCTGCCAGGAGCGGGCCCAGTCCCGGTCGAGGCGCTCGATCCAGCCGCCCGCGAGCAGGGTGTTGTTTTCGTTGACGTCGAATTCCGCGGAAAATGTCGCTCCGTAGCGATCAAACCCATACAGCGAAGTCCGGAAGGATTGAACCGGAATGGCGCCCTCGCGCACTTCCTCGGGATAGCTCTCGATATCGAAAGGATCGGACGGCGTGTAGAAGACGACGCCCTCCGGCGCCTCCGACGGATCGCCGACGGGCAGGAGATTCCCATCCGCGTCCTGAAAAAACGCCCGCGCCTGCACGGCCGCGAACGGCGCATCCGCGACGGGGTTTCCAGCCTCATCCCACCCCATGCGCAGGTAGGGCGGCACCCAGTCCCCACGACCGTCCTGATGGTGCAGGTAGGGCTCGACCTGCCAGCGCAGGCGCCTTGCCTCGTCGCGCTTCGTGCCGAGGCGCGCCGAGATCAACGTATTCTCGCGCACGGTCGCCCAGCCGAGGATGTAGTTCTGATCGATGGCCGGCCTGCCCGTCCACTCGCCGGTGAGGCCATCCCAGCGGGGATTGGCCGCGTAATCGTCGAGGGTCACACTGTCGTAGTTGTTTTCATAAACATCGTCGTAGGAGAAACGCAGGCCCAGCTCGAGCGCGCCGAGATCGGAGAGTGAGCGCGCCGAGATGTGGAAGCGGTCGGTGTAACCCTGGCCGCCGATGTCCATCCAGCGGTTCTGGTATTGCTTCGAGACGCTCACCCAGGCGCGGGTGTGGCCACCGAGCAGGCCGGTGTTGTAGCGGCCGAAAAACCGCCGGGCGTTGTGGTCCCCGAAGGCCACCGAGGCGGTGGCGCCGGCGCTGAGCGTCGGCTCGACGGTGCGGTATTCGATCGTGCCGCCCAGCGCCTGAGCCGCGGGCGAACCGATGTCCGCGCTGCCCTGGGAGACACTCACCGCCTGCACATTCTCCGGCTCGACGAAGCGGTTCGGCTTGGTCCCGCCGCCGTAGTTGGTATTTCCATTCGGGAGCCCGTCCACGGCGTAGCCGAGCTGGCTGCTGTCGCGCGTGGTCTGGAACCCCCGCATGCTGATGCTCGTCGACCAGTCGTCACCACCGAAGGCATCGCCCTGATTGACCGAGACACCGGGCAGCGTATTGAGAATGTTGAGCACGTTCTGAGTCGGTGCGGTCGACTCGAGAATCTCGGAGTTGACGAGGACGTTGGCCCGCTGGGTGGCATTGGCCACCGCCACGTATTCCTCGAGCTCGACGACTTCGCCGTGCGTGTCGTCGGCCGGGAAGGCGCTTCCCGCTGGCCCGGAGGGGGAGACCGATTGCGCGGCGAGCGTTCCGCCCAGCAGCGCCGTGGTCAGCATCGTGGAAAAAAGGATCCTGTTCATTGTGGAGAGTTGATTCGAGTTTCGCATGTCGCGCTTTCGTCGACGCTCTCCGCTCACACGCTCATCCACGCCCGACAAGATCGATCCGGCCGTGAAACACACTCTTGACAATCGCCACCGCCACGCCGCCCAGCCGTTACGAATTCGACAAAATCGCCTGCCATCCCGCGCCTCACGCCGGTGTCCTTTTCCTTTGCCGCCGACTGCCCCGCCGTCTCAAATCTCCGGCCGATGAAACCCCGTTATTCGCTCTTGTCCCGCTTTCTCCTTCTGACCGCGTTTGCCGCCGCCGGCACCGCCGCCCACGCCGCAGCGCCCCGCATCCGGGTCCTGCTCATCGATGGCCAGAACAACCATGGCGCCTGGCCCCAGACCAGCCAGGTCATCAAGACGGTGCTGGAGCAATCCGGCCGCTTCGACGTCACGATCTCCCGCACACCGCCCGACGATGGCCGCAAGCCCAACTACGGCGCGCCGCAACCCACGGTCGAGGACATGCCGGCCGAGCTGCAGGAAGCCTGGGCCCGGTGGCGTCCCGACTTCTCGAAGGCCGATGTCGTCATCTCCAATTACAACGGCGTGCTCTGGCCCGAGCCGGTGCGCGAGGCCTTCGAGGCATTCGTCCGCGAGGGCGGCGGTTTCGTCGCGCTTCACGCCGCCGACAACGCCTTCGCCCAATGGGAGGAATACCAGCGAATGGTCGGCGTCGGCGGCTGGTATGGCCGCAACACCAGGACGCACGGGCCGCGGATTCACTGGGAAGACGGCCGGCTCGTGAAGGATCCCGCCCCCCACTACTGCGGAGCGCACGGCAAGCGCAGCCCCGTGCTCGTCGAAATCCGCGATCCCGAACACCCGATCGTGCGCGGCTTCCCGGAAAAGTGGCTGCACCCGCTCGACGAGGTCTACTACAACATGTGCGGCCCGGCCGAACACCTGCACGTGATCGCCACCGCCTTTTCCGACGCCGAGACCGGCGGCAGCGGCAAGGACAGCCGATCCTCCTCACGGTCAATTACGGCCGCGGACGCGTTGTCCACAACATGCTGGGCCACGACATGCAGGGCTTCACCGGCCGGGGCTTCCAACACCTGCTCCTGCGCAGCGCCGAATGGGCGGCCACCGGCGAGGTCACCTTCCCCGCGCCTCCGGCCGGCGATTTCTCCACCGAAGAAGCCCTGCAAAACCCGGCGCCGGCCACCGCCGAAAACTGAGCGCGTCCACCAAGTCGCGCTCCCGCGGCTCCGCGCCCGCGTCCGGGCCCCGCCATGATCGAAGCACTCGACCTGAAAAAAACCTTCCGCGACCGCAAGCGCGGTGAAGTGCGTGCCGTCGATGGCATCAGCTTCATCGCGCGCCCCGGCACGATCCTCGGCCTGCTCGGCGCCAATGGCGCCGGCAAGACCACGACGCTGCGCATGCTCGCCACCCTGCTCACGCCGAGTGCCGGCACCGCCCGGGTCGCGGGCTTCGACATCCGCGAAAAACCGCGCGAGGTGCGCGAGCACATCGGCTTCCTCACTGGCAGCACCGCCCTCTACGGACGCCTCACCGCCCGCGAGATGATCGACTATTTCGGACGCCTCCACGGGCTCGACGGCGCCGCGCTGCGCGAGCGGGCGGACGAGCTCATCGCCGAACTGCAAATCGCCGAGTTCGCCGATCGCCGGTGCGACAAACTCTCCACCGGCCAGAAGCAGCGCGTATCCATCGCCCGCTCCATCGTGCACCGTCCGCCGGTGATGATCTTCGACGAGCCCACGACCGGGCTCGATGTGATGACCTCGCGCACGATCATGCGCTTTATCGAGCGCTGCCGGCTCGACGGCCGCACCGTGGTCTTCTCCACCCACATCATGAGCGAAGCCGAGCGGCTCTGCGACACCATCGCCGTCGTGCATGCCGGCCGTATCGTCGCCACGGGCACGCTCGAGGAACTGCGACAGCGCACGGGCCGCACCGCGCTCGAATCGGTGTTTCTCGCGCTCATCGGCGAACCCGAGGACGAGGACGCTCCCGCATCATGACCTCCCGCACCCGCACCGTCTTTCTCAAGGAACTGCGCGAAACCTTCCGCGACAAGCGCGTCATCCTTAGCGTGATCGTCTCCCCGCTTCTGGTCACGCCGATGCTCATGGTGGCGATGGGCTTTTTCGTGAGCCAGAAAGTCAAGGCCGACCGCGCCGAACACCTGCCCGTAGGCATCGTCGGGGCGGCCCATCTCCCGGGGCTCGACGAGGCCCTCGGCGAAGTCGACACCCTCGAGGTCCGCCACTTCGACACCCGGGCCGAAGCCGAAAACGCCGTGCGCGAGCGCACCGTCCGCGCCGCCCTCGTGGTTCCGCCGCATTCGGCCACGCGCCTTCCGGCCGGCGAAAGCACCCGCGTGGAAATCCTCTTCGACGGAGCCAGCGACAAGTCCCGCAACGCCGAATCCCGCCTCAAGGAAGTCGTGCGCAAAGTCGCCGAAGCCGAAGTGGACCGGCGCCTCGCCGCGCGCGGCATCGACCGCAACCTGCTCGAACCCATCAAAACCGAATCGGTCAACCTCGCCTCCGAAGAGAAGGTCGGCGGCTTCATCCTCGGCACGATTCTCCCCTACATCGTGATCCTCACCGCGGCCTTCGGCGGCATGAATACCGCCTTCGACCTGTGTGCCGGCGAAAAGGAGCGCGGCACGATGGAGACGCTCCTCGTATCCCCGGCCTCGCGACACGAAATCATTCTCGGCAAGCTCGCGACGATCGGGGTGGTGAGCATCCTCTCGGCGCTGTGCGCCATCGCCGGGCTCGTGCTCGCCGTCCAGGGCGGGTTCTCGGCGGCCCGCTCGCTCATGGGGACGGATCTCTCGATCGCCTACCCGGCAGTCGGGGCGATGCTGCTCATCGTGATCCCGCTGGCGCTGATGACCGCGGCGATTCTGCTCATCGTCTCCACCGTCGCCCGCAACCAGAAGGAGGCCCAGGCCTATATCTTTCCCTTCATGATCGTGATCATGCTTCCGGCGGTGGTCTCGAGCGTCATGGGCCCGGAAGGCAGCTTCGCCCTCGCCTTCGTGCCGATTCTCAACACCGCAATCGTGATGAAACAGGTGCTCACCGGCGTGTTCGACCTCGCGTTCATCGCCACCGCCCTGGCCACCAGCGTGCTCTACGCGGTGATCCTTATGAAACTCGCGGTCAACCTCTTCGAACGCGAGAGCATCCTCTTCCGCAACTGACCCCGCGGCCCCCGGGGTCCATCGTCCCCGCCACGGCCGCTCCCATCGCGCGGCCGCGAACTTTTGTGCGACTTTTCTGCAACCGCGCCCGACCTCCGCGGGTATTGCCGGGAACACGACCTGGAAAAAACACCGCCGCACCATGAAGCCTTCTCTCTTCTCCCGATTCGCCATCATCGCCGCCACCGGCCTCCTCATCCCCCTCGCCGCGGCCGCGGCCACCGTCGAATCGCGATCCGAAACCTTCGACGTCGCGCCGGGCGGCGAACTCGTCGTCGACCTCCACCGCGGATCCATTCTCGTGCGCGGCGAGAGCGGGAACGCCGTGCGGGTCGACTTCACCCGCACGGTTTCCGACTCATCCAAAGCCCGCGAAGAGGACTACCTGAAAGCCACTCCGGTGACCATCGAACAGCGCGGCAACCGCGTCATCGTGCGGCAGACCGGCCGCGAACCCGGCGGCTGGGGCAAATGGTTCGGCGGCCGCAAAGTCGAGGCGACCTGCACCGTCGTCGTTCCCCCGCACTTCGACATCGTGGCGGACACCTCCGGCGGACGCATCGACATCCGCGACATCACCGGCACGGTCAGCGCCGACACTTCCGGTGGCGACATCGAGTGCGTCAACATCAACGGCGACGTCCGCGTCGACACCTCCGGAGGCACCATCACCCTCGCCGACTGCCACGGCGAACTGAACGCCGACACCTCCGGTGGGGACATCCGCGTCGAAGCCTCCAGCGGTCCGCTCGAAGCCGACACCTCCGGTGGGGACATCCGCGTCACCCAACACACCGGCGAGGTCGACGCCGATACTTCCGGCGGTTGGATCCAGCTCCGAGCCATCGAAGGCGACGTCAACGCCGCCACCTCCGGCGGCTCTATTCACGCCGAGCTGATCAATGCGCCGGTCGCCGGCTGCCGCCTCTCCACCTCCGGAGGCAGCATCGAACTCGTCGTCCCCGCCGATGCCGCCTTCACCATCGACGCCGCGACCTCGGGCGGCCACGTCACTACGGAATTCGATGTGCCCGGGCACGATCCGAAAAACCGGACCTCCCTGCGCGGAGACATCAACGGCGGCGGCCCGCGCGTGCGTCTGCGCACCAGCGGGGGCGGCATCCGCATCCGTCCCCGGCACTGAGCCGCATCCCGTCCCCGGCACCGGCGCCGGACGCTCACCCGTCCCCGCGTCCCCGTCCGCGGCCCCGGAAAATTACCCGCGCCCTCGCCGCGCAAATCACTTTCCATTTCCCGGCGGGCGTGCTCACTTCCTGCGGGTGGATATTCAGGAAGATCGCAACATCCTGAGCGAACACCCGCATGAGGAGATCGAGCGCCTCGTCCGGGCGCGGGATTTCGTGGGGTTGCGGCGCCTGTGCGAGAAACGCGAACCGTTCGAACTCGCCCACCTGCTCGAAGAACTCCCGCCCGAACAGAAGGCCGTCGCCTTCCGCATCCTCCCGCGCAACCTCGCGGCTGACGCCTTCGAATACCTCGACTTCGAGCAGCAGGAAGAGCTGCTGCGCTCGCTCGGCCTGAAAGAGGCCGCGCGCATCCTCGACGAAATGGCGCCGGACGACCGCACCGCCCTGCTCGAGGAGATGCCCGCCGCCATCCAGCAGCAGCTCCTCAACCTCCTCAACAAGGAGGAACGCGAAGTCGCCCGGCAGCTCCTCGGCTACGAAGAGGGCACCATCGGCCGTCTCATGACGACCGACTTCCTCGCCCTCGACCCGGACATGACCGTCCGCGAGGCCCTCGACTACATCCGCCGCAACGGCGAGGACAAGGAGACGCTCAACGTCGTCTACGTCGTCGACAAGGACGGCACCCTCATCGACGGCATCCGCATCCGCAAACTCCTGCTCTCCGACCCTGACAAAAAAATCCGCGACGTCATCACCCACACGCTCGTTTCCCTCTTTGCCACCGATCCGGCCGAAAGCGCGGTCGAGGTTTTCAAGGAGACCGACCTCTACGCCCTTTCCGTCACCACCACCACCGGCAAACTCATCGGCATCGTCACGCTCGACGACGTCCTCGACGTCGCCGAACAGCGCGCCACCGACGACATGCAGCAGGTCGGCGGCAGCGCCCGTCTCGAGGAACCCTACCTCGAGCTGGGCGTCTGGCAGATGCTCCTCAAGCGCGGCCCGTGGCTGGTCAATCCTCTTCCTCGGCGGCATCCTCACCGCCCACGCCATGGCCTTCTTCGAGAAGGACATCGCCAGCGCGGCCGTGCTCGTCGTCTTTCTGCCGCTCATCATCGCCAGCGGCGGCAACTCCGGCTCCCAGGCCGCGACCCTCATCATCCGCGCTCTCGCCGTCGGCGAAGTGAAGTTATCCGACTGGTTGCGCGTGTTTCGCCGCGAGGTCTTCAACGGCCTCGCCATCGGCACCACCCTCGGCCTCATCGGCCTGGCCGTCGTGGCGATCGGGGCCCAGTTCAGCCCGATCTTCACCGAACACTGGCCCCTGGTGGCCTTGACCGTGTGCGTCGCGCTGATCGGCGTCGTGCTCTGGGGAAGCCTCGTCGGCAGCATGCTGCCCCTTCTCCTGAGCCGCATCGGCCTCGATCCGGCCTCCTCGAGCGCGCCCTTCGTCTCCACCTTCGTCGACGTCACCGGGATCATCATCTACTTCAACGTCGCCTCCCTGATCCTCGGCGGGACGCTTCTCTGATCGCGTGCCGACCTCGGCACTACGCCCGCGGGTGCGCCTTGCGGTGGATGTCCTTGAGCCGGGCCACGGTCACGTGCGTGTAGACCTGCGTCGTGGCCAGGCTGGCGTGCCCCAGCAGATCCTGCACGAGGCGCAAATCCGCCCCGCGGTCGAGCAGGTGCGTGGCAAAGGAGTGCCGCAGCTTGTGCGGCGTCATGTCCATCGGCAGCCCGGCCAGCGCGAGATAGCGCTTGAGCATGCGCTGCACATCCCGCGGCGTCATCGGCGCGCCGCCCGCTCGCACCAGCACCGGATCCTCCCGCCCCGTCGCCGGCGCGAAGCACGCGCGCCATTTCCTCAGCACCGCCGTCGCCACCTGGCCGAGCGGGCAGAGTCGCACCTTGTTCCCCTTTCCCGTGACCCGCGCCACCCCCTGCTCCAGGTCGAGCATGCCCCAGGTCAGCGAACACAGCTCGCTGACCCGCAGGCCGCCGCCGTAGAGAATCTCCAGCGCGAGCCGGTCCCGCCACGCCACGAACGGCTCGATCTCGCCGTTGTCGAGCAGGCGCGTGGGCATCGCCAGAAGCTGATCGACCTGCCGCTCGGTCATAAACTTCGGCAGGGGCCGATCCGGCTTCGGCAGCACCAGCCCGGTGGCGGGATTCGTCCGGATCGCTCCCTCGCGCATCCAGAATTTGAAGAACGCCCGCAGCGCCGACATCCGATTGTGCACGGTGCGCCGCCCGAGCTTGCGCTGGCTCTCGATGAGGTAGTCGCGCAGATCGCGCGTGGTGATCTTCGCCAGGTCGCCCCGCCACCGGCCGGCCGCCTTCAGCCAGACGGCGAACTGCTCCACGCCATGCGTGTAGTTCCTCAGGGTATACGGCGAAAGGCGGCGCTCGCCGGCGAGATAGGCGACGAAGGGCGCCACCCACTCGGCGAAGATCTCGGCCGGATCCTGTTCGCCGCCCCGTTTCATGGCCTCACTCCCGCTGCGCCTCGGCCGCCTCCACCACCCGCTGCGTATGCTCGCGCAGGGCCGACTCCGGATCGATGCCCGCATGCCGGCAGGCAGCGGCGATCTCGAAGAGCCGCCGCCCCGCCTCCTCGGGCGTCAACCCGGCGGCCAGCGCCTGGATCCGTTCCGCGTCGACGAGGCCGCCCCGCGGGAGCGCATCCCGCTTGACGAGCTGCTTGTAGGCGTCGAGCGCACGCAGCAGCGCCGGCAGCAACCCCGGCATGGGCTTGACCAGCGGCGCCTTCTCGTCGGCCGGGACCGACTCGCCCCGACGCGCGGCGCGCTCGGCCTTTTCCGCGGCCTTGATCTGGTCCCACTGGCGGAGCACCTCTCCGCTGCTCGAAACCGTCGTCTCCCCGAAGACGTGCGGGTGCCGGCGCACGAGCTTGTCGCTGATGACGCGGGCCACGTCGTCGAAATCGAAGTGCCCGGCCTCGCTGGCCAACTGCGCGTGAAAGACGACCTGCAGCAGCACATCGCCCAGCTCCTCGCACATGTGCTCGAGGTCGCCGCGGTCCACCGCCTCGAGGAACTCGCAGCATTCCTCGATCATGTAGGGCCGCAGCGAGGCATGCGTCTGCTCCCGGTCCCACGGGCATCCGTCCGGCGCCCGCAGGCGCGCCATGATCTCACGCAGTCTCTGGATTTCACTCACGGCGGGCATTGATGACGACCAACGCCGCGCCTGGCCATGCGTTTCCGCTTTTCGCCGCGCGGGCGATCGATTCAACTCGGCCGCGACCCATGGACAAACTGACCGAAATCATGGCCGCCAAGCGCCGCGAGATCGCCGACCGCGTCCGCGACGTCACCGACGCCGAACTCGAGGCCCTCGTCGCCCGGGCCGCGCCCCGCCCCTCCTTCGCCGAAGCCCTCGCCCGCCCCGGCCGGCTCTCGGTCATCGCCGAGATGAAGCGCCGCTCCCCCTCGGCCGGCGACATCGCCGCCTCGGCCTCCGCCACGGAACAGGCCGCCCGCTACGCCGCCGCGGGCGCCGACGCCGTTTCCGTGCTCACGGACACGGCCTACTTCGGCGGCTCGCTCGACGACCTCGTCGGCGTCGTCGGGAGTTTTCGCGCCGCCGGCACCGCCGTCCCCTGCCTGCGGAAGGACTTCATGGTGCATCCCGTCCAGGTCATCGAAGCGCTGGAGGCCGGTGCCAGCGCCATCCTCATCATCGTGCGCGCCCTCACCGACGACGAGATCCGCGACCTCTTCTCCGCGGCCAACATCGTCGGCCTCGACGCGATTTTCGAGGTCCACAGCGAGTCCGAGATCGACCGCGCCCTCGCCGCCGGCGCCCGCATCATCGGCGTCAACAACCGCGACCTGGCCCGGTTCAAGACCGACCTCGCCCACTCCGAGCGCCTTATCCCCCGGATCCCTGACGGCGTGCTCGCGATCAGCGAAAGCGGCATCTTCACCGCGGCCGACGCCGCCCGTGCCCGCGCCGCCGGCGCCGATGCCGTCCTCGTGGGCGAAGCCCTCATGCGCGCGGCCGATCCCGCGGCGCTGATCGCCGCCTTCCAGCAAGCCTGACGTGTCCTCCGCCGACGGCATTCTCACGCCCAGCCAGACACGCGCCCTGCTCGAACGGCTCGGCCACCGTCCCCGGCGCCAGCTCGGCCAGAACTTCCTCGTCGAGGGCAACATCGTGCGCAAGTCGCTCGAGCTCGCCGGCATCGGCCCCGGGGAACGGATCGTCGAGATCGGCCCCGGCCTCGGCACGCTCACAGGCGCTCTGCTCGCCGCCGGCGCCAAAGTCTTCGCCATCGAGCGCGATCCCACCCTTGCCGCCCATCTGCGCGAGTCTCTCATCCCCCGCGCCGAGGGCCGGCTCCACCTCATCGAAGGCGACGCCGTGAAAACACCGCTTGCCGGCCTCGACCCTGCCGCGCCATTCAAGATCGTCGCCAACCTCCCCTACGCCATTTCCTCCCCCTGGATGGAGGCCGTGCTCGCCGGCCCCCTGCCGGAGCGCATGGTGCTCATGCTCCAGATCGAGGCCGCCCAGCGCTACACGGCGGTCCCCGGCACGAAAGCCTTCGGCGCCATCAGTGTGTTTCTCCAGGCCGCCTTCCGGACCGCTGGCTCCCACCGCGTCTCCCGGCACTGCTTCCACCCCGCGCCCGAAGTCGACTCGGTGCTGCTGCGCCTCGACCGGCTCGATGCCCCCGGCACGTTTTCCGCCGAGGGCCGGGACTTGATCCGCACGCTCTTCCAGCAGCGCCGCAAACAACTGGCCTCATCGCTGCGCCGGGCCGCCCCGGCGGTCGCCGCCGCCTGGCTGCCTCGCCTGCCTGCGCTCGGCATCCGGCCCGACGCCCGCGCCGAAGATGTTCCCGTGGAAGCGTGGATCGATCTCGACCGGACGCTCCGGAGTGGATCGTGACGCCCCGGCATGCGGCTGCACGCCTCCGTCCGCCGGGTCCTACTCGCGCGGCACCAGCGTGATCTTCAAGGGGATCTGGATATTGAACGAATGCCGGACTCCGTGCTCGTCGCGCACATCCGCCGCGCAGAGCAAAGCCACCGGCTCGCCATTCTCCAGGTAGACCTGCGGGCGCTCGAGGTGGTCGAACTGCTGCACCTCGCCATCCTCCCACTCCACGACGCGCTCGGAGATTTCATAAAACCGCGCCGGTTGCCAGTGGATGCCGTCCTCGGAATCGTAGTGCACCAGCGAAAACCGTCCCTTGCCCTTCCCCAGGTTCATGCGTTTGACGATCGCTCTGTACTTCCCCGCCTGATACCAGACATACGGATCCTCCGCCGGAAAGCGCTCGCCCTCATGCAGGAAGACCGGATCGGGATGTTTGACAAACGGCCCGGTCGGGCTCTCCGCCGTGGCCACCATGTGCACCACCGGGCCGCCCGCCGGCAGCGGAAACTTTTCGCCCACCGCCTTGTAGATCATCAGGTAGCCCCCGTCGGGCCGTCGGCAAACCGCCGGGTTCGACGTCATGAGCGAATCCCACGCCTCCGGATCCGCGCTGACATCGATCAGCGGCGTGTCGAACCGCCGCCAGGGCCCCGAGGGACTGTCGGCCACGGCGACCCCGATCCGCTGGTTGTTGCGATGCAGCCAGTTCAGCTTCTCCCGCCCGGGCTCACCGAGAATCTTTCCGTCGCCCGTGTTTCCCATGTAATAGAGGTAATATTTTCCGTCGAACTCGTGCACGTTCGGATTGTGCGTGCACAAGCCGTCCCACCAGGCGGCGCCACGCGGCGGAAGCGCGACATCCACATGCCGAAACGGACCGAACGGTGATTCGGCAACAGCGTGGGCGATTTCCGAATGCGACACCCAGATCCATCCCGGCGCCTTCGGCCAGCGTGAATACAGCATATGATAGAGCCCATCCGGTCCCTTCACCAGGGATCCGCCCCAGATGCTCCACGTCTCGCTCTTGAAGACCGATTTGCGGGCGACTTTGCCAAATTCGATTTTCATATCCGGTGCGGCGCTCTCCGCCGATGCGCAGACCGCCGATGCGAGTGTCAATGCGACAAGTATATTCCTTGTTTTCATGATAGGCGATTATTCCGAGAGCGGCAGGACCGGGGCGATGACGGCAAAGGAGTCATCCGTATCCTCCGGAAGCACGGCGGTGATCAACGCCTTCACCTCGCCATCCTCGATGTAGAGCTTCGGCATGTCGGCCGTGCGCCGGCACGGAATCCGGGATCCATCGCTCCAGCGGATCTCCCCGGCACGAATCACCAGAGCGTTGCGCGCCAACGTCCAGACAAGCCCCTCCTCATCCGAAACGAACAGCAGCATCGATCCCGCGGGCGCCCGGCTTTCCCGGCTCCACGCGCCCTGCTGATCCTTCGCGATACAATAGTAGCGACTATTTTGATACCATTCGACATGGTCATCGCATGCGAACCGGGCTGTCGGGTGAACGATAAACGGCACGCCGGTATCCACAAACGGCCCGGTCGGTGCAGCGGCCAGCGCGGTGACATGAAAGACACGGCCCCCGCGCTCGCCTCCCGTGTCTTCGACGTATTTGTAGGCCATCAGAAACTTCCCGTCAGGCCGGATCGAAACGGTCGGTGTCGACACCATCCGGCGCCCCGCGCTCACATCGATCAGGGGCCGGTCGAACCGCTGCCACGGCCCATCCAGATCCTCGGCGATCGCCACCCCGATGCGCTGGTTGTTGCGATTCACCCACCACTCGCGGTCCGCCATGGTGGGCCGCCGGTCGGGTTCCGTCCGATCCCAGTAGCCACTGCCGCGGTTACCCATGTAGTAGAGGTATTACTTTCCGTCGTATTCGAGGAGGTGGGGATTGTGGGTGCAGTCACCGTCCCAATACGTCCTGCCGCGCGGCGGGAGGACGAGCTTGCGAA